>NZ_AJRE01000029.1:0-114572 GCF_000296955.1 Streptococcus sp. GMD4S | reverse complement strand
ACTTTACACATTTTTTGTGCATCGTCTTGTGAAGCTGATTTACCAGTACCGATAGCCCAGATTGGCTCATAAGCGATAACGGATGCAGCAACTTGTTCAGCTGTCAATCCAGCCAATGCAGCAGATACTTGAGCACCTACGAATTCAGCAGCTTTACCAGCTTCGTAAGTTTCAAGTGACTCACCACAACAGATGATTGGAAGCATACCGTTTGCAAAGATTGCTTTTGCTTTTTTGTTGATATCTTCGTCAGTTTCATGGAAGTAGTCACGACGTTCTGAGTGACCGATAACAACGTAGTCAGTACCGATTTCTTTCAAAACTTGTGGGCTAGTTTCACCAGTGAAAGCACCTGCATTTTCAAAGTAGCAGTTTTGAGCAGCAACTTTAAGGTTTGAACCTTTAGCAGCAGCAAGAACAGCTGTCAAATCAAGAGCTGGAGCTGCGATACCTGCTTCAACAAGGTCTGATGAAGGAAGTTTTGATGCAACGGCTTCAACGAATGCTTTTGCTTCTTCTGGATTTTTGTTCATTTTCCAGTTACCAGCGATAAATGGTTTACGTGACATTTCACATACCTCTTTTTTCATTTTATTCACTATTATTCTATCATATTTATAAGGAGCTTGCAAACCTTACTCTAATTTTCAAGATTTTTCAAGCGACTAATCTTGCCACAAATTCATGGCATCGAGGAAATCAGCCGAAGCCTGAACTTGTTTGGGATTGTTGACTTCTCGCTCTGCTCGTTTGGCCTCTACCTGAGTCACAGACTGAATACCTTCATGGCGCCAGTTTCGTAGGATTGCCTGAATATATTTCCAGTTTGGCTTGCCATTGAGAACGGCCTCTCGGAGAGCTTCCTTAATCAAATCCGCCTTAACTCCGTCTTCTTTGACAGTCTTGGAAAGATCTTCGATTTCAAATGGTGTTAATAAGCGTCCCAACTCCTGCTGAAAAGTTTCAACCAGATCCTTCAACTGATTCTGCGGGTTTGGGGCAGTTGTAGCTGGAGTTTGGCTGTCTAGTAAGCTATCCAAGCGTTCAAAAGCCAAACTAGCATCAAAAATCAGCTCAATTTCCCCATTTAGTTCAATGGTTCGATATTGTAGCAAACCATTTTCAGTCAAATTTGAAATAGATTGGTTGACATCTGCAACCTCTTTCCCAATGATTTCAGCAATCTGACTAGGTGAAACATCTCCTAGGGCTGTGGTATTTTGTAAATAGAAAAATTGCCAGACGAGAAAATCTTCGCTGGAAGGAAAGAGTTCCTTAAAATGCAAGAGCAGGGCACTTGGTAAAACCAAGTTCCCTGATTTAAAAGCGTCAAAATATGTCATAATTCCTCTTATAGATATCCAAATGCAGCCACATCATCCTCTACCTTTCTCCAGTCAAAAGGGGTTTCTTGATAAACTGCATAGTTTACCCAATTGCTGAAAAAGAGGGCAGCTGATGAAGACCAACAGAGACAAGGCGTCTCATTTACATCATCATTTTTAAAGTAGTTCTCTGGGATATGAGGGTTGAGTCCCGCCTCATAATCACGAAAATACTCTCTTGCCAAAGTGTCACGATCGTACTCCAAATGACCAAAACTATAAATTTCACGCAAATCTCGACTAGCTAGGATAGAAACCCCAACCTCAGGACCTTCTGACAGAATCTCCAGATTGGTCTTGTTTAAGATTTCTTCTTTTAAAATCTCAGTATGACGAGAATGAGGAGCTACATAGCGATCATCAAAACCTCTAAAAAGAAGGTGCCCTTCTTTTAAGGTATCCTGTGGATAAATGCCTGATAGTTTCCGATCCATCTGGTGCTTTTCAACGCCATAGCGAACATAAAGACCTGCTTGTGCTCCCCAACAGATATGGAGGGTTGAAAAAACATGCGTCTTAGACCATTTGATGACCTGCTTGAATTCCTCCCAGTAGTCCACCTCTTCAAAAGGCAAATGCTCCACTGGTGCTCCTGTGATAATCATTCCATCAAAAAAGTCATCCTTGACCTCTGGAAAGGTTTTATAGAAGGTTTCCATATGTTCGGCACGAGTTGTCTTGGAACGATGTGTTTCCATATATAAGAAATCAATATCTAATTGCAAGGGGGTATTGGCCAAATGCCGTAAGAGTTGCGTTTCTGTTACCATCTTTTGAGGCATGAGATTTAAAATCAAAATCTTCAAGGGGCGAATATCCTGATGAGCAGCCCGTTGGTCGTCCATAACAAAGATATTTTCTGTCCTTAAAATCTCCACAGCTGGCAATTTTTTATCAATTCTAATCGGCATAACCTTCTCCTAACTGTACTCTTTTAGAAATAATTGAATGTGTTTGAAGTCAAATCTCAAACACTTAGTCCTTTTATTATACTGCAAGAAGATATAGTTTTCAATTATAGTTTTTCTCTAACTAGCTATAGTTTGTTTATATAGCAGATGAAGAGAAAACAGCCCCAAGGACTGTTTTTCATTAATAATGCATAAGTACCTTGTAATCGTAATCTCCGATTTTTTCACGGCCTTTAAGCTCATCCAACTCAATCAAGAAGGCACAACCGGCTACAACTCCACCAAGTCTTTCAATCATCTCAATGGTTGCTTTGACAGTTCCACCTGTTGCCAAAAGATCATCTACGATGAGAACACGTTGACCTGGCTTAATCGCATCAGCATGCATGGTCAAGGTATCAATACCGTACTCTTTCTCATAGTCAGCAGAAATGACTTCACGTGGCAATTTCCCTGGTTTACGAACAGGTGCAAAGCCAATTCCCAACTCAAAAGCAACTGGGCAGCCCACGATAAAGCCGCGAGCCTCTGGGCCCACGATCATGTCGATCTTCTTATCGGTTGCATACTGAACAATTTCACGAACAGCGTAGCTATAAGCATTTCCATCTGCCATCAAAGGGCTGATATCACGGAAGGTAATACCTTCCTTAGGATAATTTTCAATCGTTGCGATATAATCTTTTAAATTCATCTTTTTCTTTCTTTCAAAGTTTTTTACTCTCTATTATACCACATTTTCTGTGAAAGAAGAAGAGGAAAAGCACTATTCTATTGCCCCATCAGGCTATTAATAGAGTTATTTCCCCTGGAATGAACTTATCATCAAAAAAACGAGCACATTCGTACTCGTTCTCTGATATAAACTACTGATTAAAGTGAGTTTACGTCAACCTTGATACCAACACCTTGAGTAGTTGTGATTGTCAAGTTTGTTACGTAAGTTCCTTTAGCTGTAGCTGGTTTTGCTTTTTGGATTGTTTCGTTGAAAGCTTTGAAGTTTTCAACCAATTTTTCAGCTTCAAATGATACTTTACCGATGATTGCTTGAACGTTACCTGCACGGTCAGCACGGTAAGTAATTTTACCACCTTTAGACTCTTCAACTGCTTTAGCAACATCCATTGTTACAGTACCAGTTTTAGGGTTTGGCATCAAGTTACGTGGTCCAAGGACACGTCCAAGACGTCCAACAAGAGCCATCATGTCAGGTGTAGCGATAACTACGTCGAAGTCCAACCAACCGTCGTTGATTTTCGCAACAAGGTCATCTTCACCAACAAAGTCTGCACCAGCAGCTTTTGCTTCTTCAGCTTTTGCACCACGTGCGAAAACAAGAACGCGTGAAGTTTTACCAGTACCGTTTGGCAATACCATTGCGCCACGGATTTGTTGGTCAGCTTTTTTAACGTCGATGTTCAAGTTGTAAGCAACTTCTACAGTTGCGTCAAATTTTGCAAAGTTAGTTTCTTTTGCAAGTGCTACAGCTTCTTCTACACTGTATGCTTTTGTGCTGTCGATTTTTTCAAGAGCAGCACGAAGTTGTTTGCTTTTTTTAGCCATTTTCTATTCTCCTTGTAAGTGGTTCAATCGATTTTCATCTCCCACGTCACTTCTCGAAATGATGAAGTCTTGCGGGTTATATTGGGGGTGTTATTGATTAGTCAACAACAGTGAATCCCATAGAACGAGCAGTACCTTCGATCATACGCATTGCAGACTCAATGTTTGCTGCGTTCAAATCTGGCATCTTAGTTTCTGCAATTTCTTGTACTTGTGCACGAGTAACTGTAGCAACTTTAGTTTTGTTAGGTGTACCTGATCCTTTTTCAACACCTGCAGCTTTTTTCAAAAGAACAGCAGCTGGTGGTGTTTTTGTAACGAAAGTAAATGATTTGTCTTCGTATACTGAGATAACAACTGGAATGATCATACCAGCTTGGTCAGCTGTACGAGCGTTGAACTCTTTTGTGAATCCCATGATGTTGATACCAGCTTGACCAAGAGCAGGTCCAACTGGTGGAGCTGGTGTAGCTTTACCAGCAGGGATTTGCAATTTTACAAGTTTTTCGACTTTTTTAGCCATTTTTAAATCCTCCTTTGTGGTTTTGGCGGTAATTAGAGATTTTTACCTCCCACAAGTATGCTTTACACATACTTTTCCATTATACACTATTTATCTAAAAATGCAAGAGAAAACTTTCGTTTTTAATCGACGTAATCGCCGCCTTCAAAGCCATAGTACTCTTCTAAACTGAGACCACTTGCAGCAATTTCTTTGGCCTCTTTTCCGACGTAGCGAAGATGCCATTCTTCCGCCATGTAGCCAGTCTCTTTTTCCTTGCCTTTGAGATAGCGAACAACAAAGCCAAAGTCAGCCGCATGATCCAAGAGCCACTGGGCTGCCTTTTCTTCAGTAACTAAATCACCATCTGTCCCAATAAGGTCAAAAGCAAGACCTGTTTGGTGTTCACTATAACCTGGGCGAGCTGAGTAGCGATCAGCAGCTTCCTTACCATCTTGATTCACATAGTCTTGATAAAGTTTGGTTTGAGTTTCATAACTTCTAAAACCACTGTAGTGATCGCTGATTGGGTAGCCCGCTGCTTGCATTGCTGCAATGAGTTTCAGCAACTCTGCTTTAGCTGTTGGATTTTCTCCTGGATTATAGTCTTTTGACAAAGGATAGTGCTTATTAGCTATGACGATTTCATCGTACTTCCCTTGAATACTATAGTAGTCTCCCTTATTGACAACTTCTGCCTTCTTCTGACTAGAGGCTTGGGATTTGCTCCCTACAGTTCCTTCAGGTTGACTAGTTTGTTCCGTTTTTTGAGTGTTTTCTTCATTTTTAGGTTTTTCTTGAGAACATGCTGCTAGGGTTACTGCTAGCAAACCTGATAAAACGATGTATCTTTTTTTCATTTTTTCTTCCTCTCTTAGGCCATGTGCTTCTCTAATTCATCGGATAAGGCTTTAATCATTTGTTCCAACTCATGGGATTTCACTTGGCAATCTTCTGACGCCATTTCTTCCCAGGGCACCCACCAGACTGGACCACGGCCATTAAGCCCATGCCCCTTCATATCACCTGACCGTCTTGGAAAGAGGTGCCAGTGAGCGTGGGCATCTCCATTTCCTAGAAGTTCGATGTTCATCTTTTCAGCTTTAAACGCTTTGGCGACTGCTTCTTGGACTAAACTCATTTCCTCTAGAAAACGCAGTTTTTCAGAAGTCTCCATATGGTGGAGTTCTGTTATATGTTCTTTTGCCAGAAATAAGGTATAGCCCTTAAAGTATTGGTGATCCCCAATAACAACATAGCCTGTTTCTAGTTCTTTTACAAAGTAGGGATTTTTCCCCGCTTTAATTAGGTCTATCCGCTCACAAATAAGACACATGAGTCTCTCCTTTCAACTCTAATAAGTTCAAAATATCTTGAGCCTGACAGCTCGGGATTAGCTATACTTGCATTCTCAAGCACATAGGGATTAAATCACTCACTGTCAATCCCTGCTTTATTTACCCCTCGGATATCCACTGCTTCAAAGTCGAGAAGGATGTGATTAAGGTCAAAAAGTCGGTGTTCATAGGTCATCATTCCCCTCCCTCTTATCTTTGTGAAATAATTTTTGAATCTTATTAAAAAATGGAATAACTGTAAAATTATCTATAAAGCGTCTCTTACTTAACTTAGGTCCCTGTAGTTTTCTATATTCTTCGATATAAATTGTAGATACCTTACCAATTTCACTTTCTCCGAAGATAATAGCTTTTAAAAATATTACACCAATACTTAAACAAAGTGAAACTATTCCAACAATAAGAACAATAGATAAATTTTTATACAAATAATACGATATTACAGTATCAACTGCGACAATATAGAAAAGGCACACTGTAATAAATATTCCAGATCTTCCATCATCACTTTCATCAACACTAAATTCTGGGAGTAAAAAAATTAAAATTACAACAAGCAGCAAATAAGCCAATAACAAAGAGGGTCCAGTAGGTTGTTCTATAAAACTCTGATACCCAAAGTAAATGAAAAATAGCTGAAGTAATAACATCGCATACTGAAATAAATAAAACCATATTTTAGCTGAACTTATAAGCGGAATATTTTTTTCTACTTTTATATCTAGTAATCGTTTAGCAATTTGTATCCGATGAGCTAGTTCTTTTAAATCCTCTATTTGAAGTATTTGAGAAGCAAGTTTTTTCTCTATAATTTCTATTTGATACCATATATATCCATCATCTTCTATCCACTGATATTTTCCAAAAGTTTTTATTTTTCGTCCATACGGATTAATGTTTTGAGAAATTTTAAAAAGTAGTTTTTCTAAATCTGGATTAGTAATTCCTTTATCTACCAGTTCATCGGCATAAACAACTAGTTCTTTAAAGTTTTCTTGTTTATTTTCATACACATACTTACGATATTCCTCTTTTTTCTTTTGGAAATAAGCATACAAACCCGAAACTAACCCCGTTATTATAGCAGGCGTTGCTAATTGTTTCAGCATTTCAAACATAATACTTTATCGCCCCTTTACTCCACCAAGGTGCTCTTGAGATAGGCGTCTACCATACGCTCAGTCGCCACGACCGAATCAATGTGTGTTCGTTCGTAAGAGTGACTGGATTCAATACCAGCTCCAAGGAGGGCGTGTTTGACCTCTGCTCCTGCTGACATAGCTGCTGAAGCGTCCGATCCATAAAATGGATAGATATCCAGCTTAAATGGAATATCTTGCTCTTTCGCCAAAGCTACTAAGTGTTGACGGAAGTCATAGTGATAAGGACCAGAAGCATCCTTGACACAGATAGATACTGTGTACTCATCCGTCTGTTGGTCATCGCCCATAGCTCCCATATCTACAGCTAGATATTCCACTACCTGAGCTGGAATATTGGAGTTGGCACCGTGACCCACCTCTTCGAAGACTGAAAAAGCAAAATGAGTTGTTACTGGCAATTCAATCCCCTCTTCCTTGTAAATACGAAGAAGATTGAGCAAAATTGCTGCGCTGACCTTGTCATCCAAGTGTCGAGACTTGATAAAACCAGTTTCTGTCACAACTGTTCGCGGATCGAAACTAATAAAGTCTCCAACCTCAATACCCAAGGCGCGGGTTTCTTTTTCATTGGTTACTTTTGCATCCAAACGCACTTCCATATTGTCCTGAGTACGTTCAGCAGTTCCTGCATCCTTGTAGACATGGCAAGATGTCTGGTGGATGAGGATAGTTCCAGATACCGTTTTACCTGTACTAGCCACATGAACCGTACAGTTCTCTCCCTCAATCATGTTCCAAGGGAAACCACCGATACGATCCAATTTGAGACGGCCATCCGGTTTGACAGCACGGACAATAGCACCCAGCGTATCCACATGGGCAGTCACATAGCGGTGTTGGTCATCATTTTGACCTTTAATAGTAACATTGACACCACCCTTAGCAGTTCGAATAGGCTGGTAACCAAGCTCTTCTAAAGTATGGACTAGGTAGTCTGAAATCTCACGAGTAAAGCCCGTTGGAGATGCAATAGCAGTTAATTCTTTGATATAGTTTACAGTTTGATTCATTTCTTCACCTCTTTCCTACCATTATAACATTTTTCTAGTCAGACTCCTTCTCAAAAGGAGAAAAACTGTGTTTAGTTGCTTTCACTATAGATCCATGTTATAATACAAATACTTTGATTATGAAAGGAAAGTAATAGATATGAAATCATACTTTAAAGTATCACTAGCCCTTGTGGCTTCACTTGTCCTCCTGCTCGGATGTTCCAAACAAGCATCAACTACTGCTAGCAGCAGTACCAAAGAAGACACAACAACTCAGTCAAACGAGACTAAACAAAGCAGTCAACAATCATCTGAAAAGAAAGAAACAACTAAAACACATACCTTTGTAAACAAAAGCAATTCTGGAATCACTTCTACCTTGATTTATACTGTAGAAGGGGACAATGTTATCAAGCAATCAGCTAATAACATTGCTGATCCTGAAATCCTTGGTGCAACTCCAGAAGATGTCAAGAGTTTTATCGAAGAAAAGTACAAAGGTTATAATGGACTCAAAGGTGTTAAACAAACGATTGAAATCAAAGATGGTAAAGTTGTTCAAGATCTAGAAGTTGATTTCTCAGTTGCAAGCATTAGCGAACTTAGAAAAGCACTTCCTGAAGAATATTCTGGTATCGGTAATCGTGTCAGTTTCTCAAATTCTAAAAAAGCACTGGAAAAAATGGGATTCACAGAAAAGACGAACTAATCTCCCAAAATTTCATATAGACTAGTGTAGGTCCACCCCAAAAGTTAGACACAACTCTGACTCTTGGGGTATTTTACTATATTCCTAACTGATGAGTCCGATAGATTCCTCCAAATCCCATAAAAAGTGCATTTAAAACTTCCCACTTTTCAATCCATACGATAAAAAATTTTTGAAACAGATAGAGACAAAACTTTAATCGTCAGACTAGTTTCTGTTCATTGTCATGTCAAATCAGATGAGAGGGGAGGTCTAGTTGATTTTGTAGTAGAATCATGTTATAATACAAAATACTTTGATTATGAAAGGAAATTTTATGAAAACTCTTGTTAAAACTTCACTAGCCCTAGTGGCTTCACTTGTCCTCCTGCTCGGATGCTCCAAACAAGCATCTACACCTGCTAGCAGCAGTACCAAAGAAGACACAACAACTCAGTCAAGCGAGACCAAACAAAGCAGCCAACAATCATCTGAAAAGAAAGATGAGACAGAAACCCACACATTTGTTCACAATAGCAATCCCGGAAGAACTTCTACCTTGACATACACTGTTAAGGGGGATGATGTTGTAAAACAAGAAGTCTATAATGTTTTTGACCCTGAAATACTGGACAAGTCAGCAGAAGAGATTAAAGAACTTATCGTGAAAACTTATAAAAAGGAGGAAGGACTTAAAGGCATTACACAAAATATCGAATTCAAAGATGGAAAAGTCATCCATAGCATGGAGGTTGACATGACTGTTGTGAATCTCGAAGAGATGAAAAAAGCAATGCCAAATGAAGTTTCTGGCTCTGGAAGCCGTGTAAGTTTCCTAAAAACTAGAAAAATGCTTAAAGAGGCTGGTTATACTGAACAAACCAACTAACGAGTCGTGCTTATACAAAAAATTCTTGGTCGTTGACCAAGAATTTTTTTATTCCATCTCAAAAACATCACTCTCTTGTTTGTTTGGTAGAACCAGCGAAAGCAAGATTCCGATAATAGCTGGCACTAGCCATGGAAGAGAGGCTGACGCAAACGGAAGGGCATTAATCAGATTTTCAAGAAACTCAATCTTAAAGGAACTTCCAAGAACGCTTGCAAGAGCAATAGCTGTAACAAGGCTAATGGTTAACTGCATGCCCGGTTTTGATAAGGGTACAAACTTATTCACAATCACGATCATCACAATGGAGATGGTGATTGGGTACAAGATTACAAGTACTGGCACTGAGTACTTAATGATTGCATCAAGGCCAAGATTAGCAATAGCAAACCCAATCAAGGTAAAGGCAGTTGCATAGACCTTGTAACTGATTTGTGGGAAACGTCCGTTAAAGAACTCTGCTGTCGACACAATCAAGCCAACTGTCGTTGTGAAACAGGTTACAGTTACCATAACAGCAAGAAAGAGCTGAGCTGTTGAACCAAAGATTTCCTGAGTTGCTTGTGACAAGATATAAACGCCTGGTGTTCCACCCTTCATCACTTCTGCTGGTACTGGGAAATGATTTCCAAGGAATCCTAAACCGATGTAGAGAGCGCTAAAGGCAAGAGCTACCACAATACCAACAACCCAAATAGTTGAGATGTATTCTTTCTTACTTGAAAATCCAAGTTGTTTCAAGGTTTGAACAGCAATCACACTAAAGGCCACTGAAGCAAGAGCATCCAAGGTATTATAACCTTCTAGGAAACCTGTACCAAAGGCAGAAGCTTGATAAGCAGCTGACGCAGTTTGAGGACTTGTTCCACCGTATTTGAAGGCACCTAGTACAACCAAGATAACGATCAACAAAGCAAAGACTGGTGTCAAGATTCGTCCGATACGGTCCAAAATCTTTGATGGATTGAGTGAAATCAGATAGGCTGCGGCAAAGTAAAGCACGGTAAAGATAATCAATCCTAGGCCTTTATTTGCTTCAGACAAGAGGGGACTAATCCCAACTTCGTAAGCTGTTGTTGCTGTACGTGGAATGGCAAAGAAGGGGCCAATCGATAGATAGAGGACTGCAAGATAAAGTGTCGCAAACCAAGGTGAGATTTTCTTAGAAATCTCGTGAATGTATCCTTTAGGATTGAGCGTTCCGATGATGAGCGTTAGGACAGCAATCCCAACACCCGAAAATACAAAACCTGCGATGGCAGGAAGAAACTGTTCTCCAGATAGGGCACCTAGAGAAGGCGGAAAAATCAAGTTCCCCGCACCAAAAAATATTCCAAACAGGAGCAAGCCTGTTAGGGCACCTTTTTTAGCCATAAAAATCTCCTTCATATTTCTAAAATACTGACCTAGTATACCATGATTAAGACTCTGAAAAAAGTATCCAAAATTAATCATTGAATGTTTTCAATATTTTTAAAAATAAGAATTATCTAAAAACAAAATCCCTCACTCAGTTGGAACCGAGCAAGGGAAGACTAGGATCTATCGCCATATAGGTTTAAAGATTTTCAAAGACCGTCATTCCGCCTTGGACATTGATAACGTCATAACCTTGTTCAGCTAGAAATTGACAAGCACGTGCTGACCTCATCCCAGATTTACAAATCACGTAGTAAAGCTGGTCTTTGTCTAGTTGTTCATAAGTATCAGCCAATTGACTGAGAGGTAAATTACGAGCACCTTCTAAATGAAGAGACTCAAACTCATCTACTTCTCTCACGTCCAGCACAGAAAGTGAACTATTCTGGTAAAGCTGGTAAAAATCGTTAAAAGTAATTTCTTTCATTTTGTTTCTCCAAGAATCTTTTGAATTCTTTTTTTCAAATCGGGCATCACTTCTGACTCAAACCAAGGATTCTTAGCCATCCAAATTTGATTACGAGGAGAAGGGTGAACTAGAGGAAAATAGGTTGGTAAGTAGTTCTGGTAATGTTTTACCCGTTCTGTCACCTTGCCACTAACTTTCTCATGTAAATAATAGGCTTGGGCATATTGCCCAATCAAGAGAGTTAATTGGATATTGGGCAATTCTTGCAAGAGTTGTGGGTGCCATTTTTCGGCAAAGCCTTTACGGGGGGGAAGGTCGCCCGATTTTCCATGTCCTGGGAAATAAAAGTCCATGGGAATAACTGCAAACAAGCCCGAATTGTAAAAGGTATCTTCATCTACACCTAGCCACTCACGCAAGCGATCGCCGCTCTTATCCTTCCAATAAATCCCAGCTTCTTGCGTTTTAAACCCCGGAGCTTGACCGACAATATTGATGCGGGCAGTTTTTGGCGCCGCAAAGAGAGGTTCGATTCCGCGTTCTGTATAGCTGATATTCTGTGGATCCGCCATAATGGCTTGCTTGATTCTTTCGATTTGAGACATCTGTTTTCCCTCCAAAAAGAAGTCCAAGCATAACATCTCAGACTTCTATCGTTTTATTTGATCAATTCATAGATAGCCTCAGCATAGATTGCTGCTGCTCGGAAGAGATCGTCCAAGGCGATAAATTCATTGGCTTGATGCATGGTATCGATTGAGTCTGGGAACATAGCACCGTAGGCAACCCCACGTTCCAGCAAGCGACCAAAGGTACCACCACCGATGACTTGCTCGTGACCTTGGAGACCAGTTTGTTTTTCATAGACATTCAACAAGGTTTGCACAAGCGGATCTTCCATTGGCACATAGTGAGGGGTATGGCCGTGTTCAGAAAGACTAACTGAAGCCACTTGCAAGTTTTCAAGGATTGACTTGATTTGCTCTGGACTTGTTCCTTTTGGATAACGGAAGTTGAGGGCAATCGTATTGTCAGCACTTGTTTCATCAAAGCGGAAGACACCGGCATTCATAGAAAGGGCACCCATCTTTTCATCTACATGAGCAACCTTGAGATTTGTACCCTCATGGTCGTTCAAAAGAATCTTACCAGCGATGTTAAGGTAGTCTTTTGCAGGTCCTGCAAAGTCAAACTGGCTGAGGAAAAGGGCAAGGTAGGTCGCACCATTGACACCTGATGCAGGCATAGCACCATGAGCTGATTTACCAATCACAGTCACCTTGTACTGGCCGTTTTCTTCTTGGAGTTCTCCTCTGAGTTTGTGTTCTGTAACAAAAGCATCTAGTTTAGCTTGCAAGTCAGCCAAGTCACCTGAAACAACTGCTGTTGCTGATTCAGGTACCATGTTTTCACGCAAACCACCTGTGAAGCTGTGAAGGCGAGCTGCACCAGTATTTTCACCTGCAAAATGGAGATATTCTGTGATATTCCCTTTTTCACCATTGATGATAGGGAATTCAGCATCTGGAGAGAAACCGAAGTCTGGTTTCGCAAGTCCTACATGTTCAAAGTAGTAGTCCATGTCTGCCCAGCCTGATTCTTCATCTGTTCCGACGATGAAACGAACTTTTTTAGAAGTTGGAAGCCCCAATTCTTTGATGATTTTCAAACCATAGTAACAAGCTGTTGTAGGCCCCTTGTCGTCTGAAGCTCCACGCGCATAAAGGCGACCGTCTTTGATAGTTGGTGTATAAGGGTCCGTGTCCCAACCGCTACCAGCTGGCACCACGTCCATGTGAGCAAAGATTCCGAGAACTTCTTCTCCTTCACCAAACTCAAAATGTCCTGCGTAGTTATCAACATTTTTAGTTGGATAGCCATCACGGTCTGCGATTTCAAGGAATTTTTCCAAGGCTTTTACTGGACCAGGTCCAAATGGATGCTCAGCATCGGCTTTGCTGTCATCACGTTCTGAGTTGATTTCCAAAAGGCTAAACAAGTCAGCCAAGAGGTCTTCTTTGCGTTTTTCTACTTCTGCTGTAAAATCAATAACTGTCATTTTTTCTTCCTATCTCTTCTCGATAATTTCATCTACTGGCAAGCGGTAGCTTGGTTCCAATTTCTCATCTGTGTATCCAACTGTGATCAAGAGTTCTGGACGGAATCGGTCTTCAATGTCCAAAACTTCGTTGGCTTTTGATTTGTCAAATCCAAGAATAATGTTAGAACCGATTCCTTGGTCTGTCAGAGCAAGAACCAAGTTCATGGCAACCAAACCTGCATTGAGGGCTAGGTAGTCGCTGACTTGTTGTTCACTGTAACGCGCAAATTCAGCTGGCAGATTCTTCATAAAATATTGAAGTTGCTCTTCAGAGAAGTTATTAGCGCCGCCAACTCGGGCAATCTTACGAGCACGTTTAGCCAAATCTGTGTCGGTAAACAAGGCAATGGTTACAGGTGCTGCTGATACCTGCTCAAAGTTCGAACCATAAGCCAATTTTGCCAATTCAGCATTTTTCTCACGAACAACCACAAACTTCCATGGCTGGCTGTTGTGGGCACTTGGGGCCAAGGTTGCGATTTCGATAGCCGTACGCACATCTTTGGGATCTACCGGTTTATCAGTAAAATGCTTAGTCGCATGACGTTTTTTATTTAATTCAAGAAATTTCATAATCGATTTCCTTTTCTAATTCTACTGCATCCATTCTACCATATTTTGAAAGAGCTTGCAGAGATTTTTCATAGAAAGAAATTGGAACACGGATGAAGTCCTGGATTTAAACTTATCATTAAAATCAGATTTTTCCTCATCCAGTTCCAACTAATTTTCAGGGGTTTTAAGAAACTAGTCTACCTTATATTCTGACTTTATAGCCTCCAAAAATTTCTTCACATCCTCAACATACCCATGCTTTTCAATTAAACTAGCTAAGAGTTCTAGATTGTGCCCCCGATAGTTGTCATCTCGGCGTAGTTCTTCATACATTTCGATAAAAGGAAGCCCCTTGGACTTGGCCAATTCTAACTCTGCTTCATAGTCATAAGCAACTTTTCGGAATAGAATGTTTACTAATTCCCCATATTCTACTTCTATCACAGCATACTGAGCACGGTGATTTTTTAACGCCTCCCAATTAAAATAGGGCATGCCAATCGACCCTGGATTGATGATTTGTTGCCCTTGACTGCCATAACGAAGCAACTGCTTGTGAACATGACCATAGACTGCCACATCAACTTCATCATCTAGGAGTTGGTCAAATTTCTCTGTATCATTCTCAACTAGCAAGTCACCACCATAGTTCTTATTTGGCAAATTATGAGAAAGAGAAAAACGCAGTCCGTCAACTTCTCTCTTTTCTAGCATAGGTAAGCTTCGTAGCCAGTCAATCGTTGCAGGATCCATTCGATCCATCAAATACTGCGTCATACGCAAGAGCTGGACTTCCTGTGGGTCTTCCAAGCCATATTGCCCATCTAAAGCCTCAAGGACACAATCATCCCAATTGCCTCGAACACTTGTAGTGATAGAAAGTTCCTTTAACAGAGCGACCAAGTCATTTGCACCTGGACCAGGGAGGAAAATGTCTCCCATGAGCCAGTATTCACTGACTCCTTGTGCTTTAGCATCTGCAATCACTGCTTCTAAGGCAGTCACATTTCCATGAATATCTGATAAAATTGCGATTTTATGGTTCATCATAATCTCCTTTTGTTTGGTAGTCCACTCTTTCTTCCGCCACTTGAGCCAATTCCACTTCTTCCTGAGGGTTCAACTTTCTTTTCACATCTTCTGCGACTGCTCTTGGCACACCCACTTCGACAATTTCATCCACACTAGCTTCCTTGATTTTAGTGAGAGATTTAAAATGCTTCATGAGATTCTGTTTGCGTTTAGGTCCCAGACCGTCAATCCCATCCAGTTGTGAAGAAAAGGAATTTTTTGAGCGCAGTTGGCGGTGGAAGGTGATAGCAAAGCGGTGCACCTCATCCTGGATGCGTTGGAGGAGAAAGAATTCTTGAGAATTGCGAGACAACTCCACCACTTCCAGTGGATCTCCAAAGAGCAGTTCATGGGTTTGGTGCTTGTCATTCTTTTGCAGACCTGCAATTGGGATATCCAAACCTAGCTCTTCTTGGATGACTTGCTTTGCGATATTGACTTGACCTTGTCCCCCATCAATCACAATCAAATCTGGCGGGGTTAAACCATCACGTTGAACTCGGCCATAACGTCTGCGAATAACCTCTCGCATACTAGCATAGTCATCTGGGCCAACAACCGTTTTTATCTTGTACTTTCGGTAGTCTTTTTTACTCGGTTTGCCATTGACAAAGACCACCATAGCTGAAACAGGACTGGTTCCCATGATATTAGAGTTATCAAAGGACTCGATACGGACTGGGGTCGGGATTTGGAGCAAGCGTCCCAGATTTTCAATAGCTCCTTGGGTCTTTTCGACTGATTTTTCTAGCAGATTGAACTTCTGCTCCAGACTAACACGGGCATTTTTGATGGCTAGATTGACCAGTTGTTTTTTTTCCCCACGTTGGGGTTTGAGAATCTTGGTATCCACCAAGGCCTTGACGGCTTCTTCGTCAATATCCTGCGGAATCAATACTTCATTGGGAACCAGGTGAGATTTTTCTTGATAGAATTGTCCCACGTAGGTCAAGAAGTCCTCATCTGGATCATTGTAGTAGGGGAAAAGATTGACATCCCGCTCGATGAGTTTTCCCTGACGGACAAAGAAAACCTGAACACACATCCAGCCCTTATCCACATAGTAGCCAAAGACGTCCCGATTTTGCAAATCTTTAGCCATGACCCTTTGCTTGGTCCGAAGTGTTCCAATCGCCTGAATCAGGTCACGGTATTCCGCCGCACGTTCAAACTCCATACTTTGAGCTGCGGATGCCATCTTCCCCTTGAGGTCATCGATGATTTTGTCATCCTGTCCTTTTAGGAAATCAGAAACCTCCTGAGCCATGGACTTGAAATAAGCCTCATCTTTCTGACAGATGGTGTGGGCCATACATTGGCCGATATGGTAGTAAAAACAAACCTTAGACGGCGGGTTGGTACATTTCCGAAAAGGAAAAATCCGATCCAGTAGTCGCTTGATTTCATTGGCCGCTCCCACATCAGGATAAGGTCCAAAATAAAGACCTCCGTCCTTTTTGACCTGACGGGTGATAATCAAGCGAGGATAACGCTCATTGGTGATTTTGATGAAGGGATAGGACTTATCATCCTTGAGCATAATATTGTACTTGGGCTTATTTTCCTTAATCAGGTTGATTTCTAGGAGAAGTGCCTCAATATTGGACTCAGTGACGATAAATTCAAAATCCACAATTTCAGACACCAGAGCCTCCGTCTTGGTATCATGACTTCCACGGAAATAAGACCGCACGCGGTTACGCAGATTTTTAGCCTTTCCTACATAGATAATGGTGCCATTTTTATCCTTGTGAATGTAACAACCAGGGCTGGTCGGCAAGAGCTCTAGTTTTGATTTGATCAAGTTATTCATAGTTCCATTATAACAAAAAGGCCGTAACAGGACGAACAAAAAGCCCCACCAATCACTTGATGGAGGAGCTTTGATTTCATTTCAGATTGCACCGACTTCATCTAGTCGCTTCTGGTATAGAGTTCTTGAACAGCCTTCACATCCTGAGGCTGAATTCCATAGTAAGAACCTGCTGGCTGCATGACAGAAGTTTCGTTGGTATGATCCAATCCGATGGCATGCCCCAGCTCGTGCTCCGCCGTGTGCACGATCCGTTCATAAGAATAACCATAGTTTGGATTGGATAGATAATAGTGATTCAGGCGAACCGTTACAGATATAAATTGTTTGGTTAACAAATTGGTTTGACTCTCGGCTTGACCTGCTACAGCAGTCGATCCATCATTCATTTCACTTGCCACAATATCTGCCTGACTAGGATCCGCAACCACCTCAAAGGTAAAGGCTCCCGTTTGATTCCAGTTTTTTATGGCTTCTGCATAGGCACCTTGAAAGGTCTCATCCATTTGAGGCTCAATATAGATGCGAGCTGAAGCTTGAGCCCACTTGCCTTCTGCATGTTGGTGACTGTCTGTCTGAGACAAGACTTCCAGCGTTCCCGTCTCCTTCCATTGATTCCAGCCACCTTGACCAATCTTGCTCATTTTTTCAACCTGATTGACCGCAGAATGAAAATCACCAGACAGATACCAAACCACTCCAAAGGCAATGAGCAGTAGAATGACCACAGTCCAAACCAGACGCCAGAAGAAACGCCAAATTCCCAAAAGAAATCGGAACAATAATCGAATAATCCAGAACATGACGCCCCACCTTTCATAAAAATAAGAACCTATCTTGAAATCACATTTTCCTTGATCAAGATAGATTCTCTATTTTACTGAAGAAAGCTGAAAGAAACCTAAAACTAAGATAAACGTTCTTCCAAGACAAAGTCAATTGGTAGAGTAGCCAAAAAACGTTCCAATTGTTTTTCCCAGTAGTACCACTCGTGCTTACCTAGACTATGACTATAGGTCACCTCAAAACCAAGTTTTTTGAGGTTTTTCACTGCGAGATTATTGGCAGAGTAGAGATAGTCTTGCTCTCCACACCAAGCCCATAGTTTAGTCTTTTTATCGGATTTTGCAGCCATGCTTTCAAGCGAATGAGGACTAGCTGTCCAGTCTTTAATCTCTCCAAAAACTCCTCGCCAGTATGCAAGTGACCCCAGATCCTGACTTTCAGGAGAAAATTCCTGAAAACTGAGTGCACCAGAAAAACTAGCCGCATGAGAAAAACGATTTGTCGATAGAGCGAGTTTGAAGGAACCGTATCCACCCATGGATAGGCCTGCTATGAAAGTTTTTTCTCGCTTGCTGGTCATATTGGGGAAGAAACGTTTCATTACCTGAGGTAACTCTTCTGCTAGAGCTGTATAGTAGTTATAGCCATACTGAGTATCTGTGTACCAGCCATTGCTAGTATTGGGCATGATAACAATGAGATTGGTCCCACGCAACAAGCGCTCGACATTGGTACGTTTGAGCCAGCTATTTTGGTTTCCTGACATTCCGTGCAAAAGATAAAGAACAGGAATATCCGTGCAATCTGGTTCAGTCACCCGACTAGCATCTGGATAGAGTACGGTAACGCCCCACTCCATATCCAAAACTTTTGAGTAATACTCAATATTCATAACTGCCATGGTTGTCTCCTTTTACTATTCTATAAGAAAAAGCCGAATTTCGACTTTTTCTGTAGGTATGCTGCTTATTATTTTGCTTCCATCACGACTGGCAAGATTGCCGGGCGACGCTTGGTTTGATCAAAGAGGTACTTGGTCAGATTGTCGCGAACCTTGCCTTTGAGATCTGCCCAATCAAAGTCATCACCTTGAAGATACTCTTCTACCGTTTGGTTAATCAATTCTGAACTTTCACGGAGAATGTCACGACTCTTCTTGAGATAAACGAATCCACGCGTGTGAACACGGGCCTTAGCCACAATTTTCTTCTCACGACGGTTGACAGTGATCGCCACGATAAAGATTCCATCCTCTGACAAGACCTTACGGTCACGAAGGACGACATTTCCAACATCCCCGATGGCATTTCCGTCAATCAAGACATCCCCAGCAGAAACAGCTCCAGCTGGAACAAAGTCTCCATGTTCATAAGACATGGTCGTTCCCTTTTTAGGGATGAAGATGCGTTCTGGCAACATTCCAACTGCCATGGCAGCCTTGGCATGCGCATCTAACTCACGGTACTCTCCTTGGATAGGGAAGAGGTAGTTTGGTTGCAAAAGATTGATCATTAACTGCAAATCACGCGCATTCCCATGTCCGGATACTCGCAAGCTTTGGGTAATGAGTTTCACCACACCACCAGCTTGGTAGATCATGTTTTCAACACGCGCCATGACAGCTTCTTTTGCGATAGATGGAGTGGTTACGATATAGACCAAGTCCCCATCTTTGATTTCCACATAACGGTGGCGTCCAATGGACATCTTGCGAAGTCCATTAATCGGCTCACCCATACGGCCCGTCTCAAGGATAATCAACTCATGGTCGTCAAAACGAGACATTTCTTTGGGTTTAATCAAGAGACTTTCATTGGCTAGAGACAATTTTTTGAGTCGAATCGCAGTGCGGACGATATTTTCAATATCAAATCCAGTCAAAACAACTCGGCGACCTGTATCTGCTGCAGCATCAAAAACCTGCTGGATACGAGAAAGGTTGCTGGCAACTGCGGCAACGATGATACGACCTTCCCAATCTGCAATGGTCTGGGTAATTTCGTCTCCAACTTCACTCTCACTCGCCACCTGGATATTGCTGTCTGCATTGGCTGAATCACTGAGGAGCGCCAAGACACCATCACGACCGATTTCTGCCAAACGAGCAAAATCCGTCGCATAGGATTCGCTAGCTGTCTGGTCAAACTTGAAGTCCCCTGTATAAACGATGCTACCTTCAGCTGTTTTCAGGACTATTCCCAAACTTTCTGGGATAGAGTGAGTTGTACGGAAGAAGGAAACCACAGTCCCTCCAAAATCAATCTCCGTATCTTCATCAATCACATGGAAGTCATTGAATTTCTTAACCGTATCATTTCCTTTGACAAAGAGTTTGGCCAACTCAATGGTCAACTCAGAACCAAATACAGGCACCTTAGCCTCTGCCAAAAGATAAGGCAGGGCACCAATGGCATCTGCATGTCCGTGGGTCAAAAAGACCCCTGCGATACGATCGCTATTTTCAAAAAGGTAGTCCATATTTGGAATGACGACATCAACACCTAGTTGTTCATTTTCAGGGTATTTAAGCCCCGCATCCAAAACAAAAATAGAACCATCGATTTCAGCGATGTACATATTTTTACCATTTTCTCGTACACCACCTAGTGTTGTTAAACTAATATTACTCATTTTCCCTCCGAAACTTCATTTATCTTGATTATAGGGCGAATTTACCCTCTTATTCTAAAAGTTCTAAAACTTCCAGCCGAATCTTTTCCTACCATTATACCATTTTTTTGATTATTTTCAAAACGAAGATCGGTTTTTAACTAGAGATTAGTCACTACTGTGAATCGAATTCTTTTACTTTGACTTCTCTTTTGGAGGCTTCATCTAAGATAATAGAACGATTGTACCATCAAAATTATGGACTTTCTGAATCAATTTGATTTCAGATACCTTTCTCGAACTCTAAATTTTTCTTTTAGTTCAAAAAACTTGCTTTTACCTCTCGACTTGAGAACTATTTCCTACAAAGACATGGTTTATCTACATCCAAAAGCGAAAATTTCCTGTTCGCTACAGAATCTAAAAAATTTTCAGCAATTAGCCACTAAGATAGAGGATAACGTTAGGAAATTTCTTCAAAAAGAAAAAAGACTTAGAAATTCTAAATCTTTTTATCATCTTTAGTTTGGATAGATATAAGTGACGTTACCTAAAAATTCATGAGGATTAAAGAAGCCACGGTAATTTGCAATCTGCTTTTGACGTCTGTAGTTTGCTTCCAATACCTGGATGGAGTTTTCACTTTGAACATCTGTTACATAAGCAACGTGTCCATATTCACCACCATCCCAAACGGCGATTGCTCCTACTACTGGAACACTTCCTGTCTTATAGCCTTGAGCACTCGCGTAGATTGCCCACGTGTTGGCATTTCCCCACCAGTTGCTAGCCCAAGGCGCCAATTCTTTCACACCCCATGTACACTGACCAACAGGGTATGAGTTTCCATAGTTTGTCGGAGTCTTTTCGACAACATCCTCTGTATCTGATACCACGTTCGCAGTGCTAGCTGGAGCACTGTAGGTTGAGCTAGCCTGAGCGGAACCACTCACTTCCAATACATCGCCTGGGTGGATAGTGTCAAAGATGGTTTTTCCATTCAAAGCTGCCAACTCATGCGGATCCATGCCGTTTGCAGTTGCGATGGCATAAAATGAATCACCGTCTTGGACAACGTAAGAGTTCGCGTGCACAGTTTGAGCACCAACTGTAGCTAAAATAGCCGTAGAAGTCAAACCAAGAGTCAGTTTCGTAACTGTTTTTTTCATAACTGGATTCCCCTTATATTTTCTTGATAAGAAAATCATACTTGATTTACATGTCAGTTCGTTTAGAGTTATATTTTAGTCATGTTACAAAAATTTATACTTTTACTACATAAGGTTTAAAAGCAGACATCGTATAAAGTGATAGAAGAGAATAAAAATGAATCATTCCCCCAATCTTTTCATCAGTAAATCACTCAAAAGACCGTCTTCTCAACCACTCCCACATCAAGCATTTATCCGTCAAAAAGAGACCGAGATAGGTCATCTCAGTCCCTTTCCATCTATAACTCCATCAAAAAATCATACATTTCTTGCACGGTACCCAGCGCCATCATTTCTTGGTATTTGACGGTTCTTTAGCTATCTTTTTCTACTATCTCTGGAAAATAACTTTCAAAATATGCCTTGGTAAGGCTAAATAAATGTAATTTTTTACCCTCAATATTCACAAAATTCATTTTATCATTGATTCCTTCTAATTTTAAATCATAGACATATTTATTTTCTAAAATATCAATAAAAAATATTTTAATCTTTTCAATATCTTCAATTCTTGAGTCAAACTTCAATAGTAGATTATTTGAGGTTTTCTTATCAATCATAAATCTTTCTTCAGCCTTTAATTTATGATTACCTCCCGATCCATTTTTTTCTATATATTCTATTTTATCAATTAAGGCATGACCTAACCCAATATTTCTAATTTTTATAAGAATAGCAATCGATTCTTCATCTTGAGCATCTTCTTTGTTAATCTTTATATAATTATACTGACAGATATAATTCTTGCCTTGTTTCTTGCCTTGTTTCTTGCCTTGTTTCTTGCCTTGTTTCTTGCCTTGTTTCTTGCCTTGTTTCTTGCCTTGTTCTGAATCTATTTTTAAACAATTAGAGGTATGTTTATGTTTATCTTTACTTCCCATTTGTTCATAATTTAATCCAACATTCAATATTGGTCTAACTGAGTCACGTTTTTCTTCCCTATATTTTGTATTTTCATTCTTTAGAGTATATACAATCAAATAACTCCCAATAATTGACCCATAATAAGCTAACCAATCAAAGTCTATTGTTTTTCTCAAATTAATACCAAAATCTTCAGTTCCAAAGTGCGTTTTTAAAACAATTTTTACAACAGCATACAATATAGGTAAAAAAGACACAAAAAAGAATATTACTATTACTTTATCTTTAACAATCCAGCTTGAAATTTTCTTTAAAGACTTCATGATTATCCTTTCAAAAAATCATACATTTCTTGCACTGTCCCCAGCGCCATCATTTCTTGATCTTTGACGGTTTGTTTAAGTTTTTGGTATATCTGACTTTCTCCAATCTCCCTCTTTGGCGCTTCTTTATTGACTGTCATGACACCATCTTTGATCGTCACAAAGCCCAGCTCTTCAAATACTTGAATCATCTTGACCAGCAAGATTTGTTGGATATTGAGATAAGCCGCCAGATCCTTCAGCTTGTAGCGAATATCAAACTCTGGAAACTGGTAAATAGTCTTGTACAATTTAGCAAACTGTTCTCTAGTCCCATAACCTGTTAAATAGTAGGCCTTGTCTATGTCGTTTTTGAAATAGACCGCAGAGAAATTTTGTTCCTGAAAAATGGTCTTCAGCAAGGTAATATCTTCTGGAATAGTTTTCACAACAATCGCGTCGCTGGTCGCTAGATCTGGCACCTCTCCAGAGAAATCCAAGACCGGAACCCCTTCTGGCAAGACTGCGTTCTTCCCACGAATGTTAAAGAGTTGAACACCTTCCACACGCGCATCTACCATCATCAACTGCAAAGCAGTTTGCCCATTCCATTGGTTGACAGACAAGGTGACTGCCAATTCTAGGTTTTTTGTTTGGGCAAACTCTGTTGCCCATCTACCTTGTCCAAAGGCCACCACTTCAAAACTCGCCTCACCCTTGGAAATTTTTAGTTTGAGGTGGGCATTGCCTGCTCCCATAGTACGGGCACTCTCGACATGAAAATCCTTGATATAAAAGACAGGTTTCTGATTGTCCATTCCAAAGGGTGCCAAGCGTTCAAAACTTTTAACCGTTTCCAAGCTAAGAGTCTCCAAGTCTAGCTCTTCATCTAGATTTAACTTGTTCTTACCACTAGCATCTGCGCCTTTTTCACGGATATAATCTTCCAAAACCTGAGATAAATCTGTGAGTTTCTCAACTTCCAGCGTCATTCCAGCTGCACCAGCATGGCCTCCAAAGGCTATGAAGAGATCTCGATGGGGATCCAGAGCTTCAAAAATATCGACCGCTTCCACACTACGAGCACTGCCCTTAGCACGACCGTCCTCTATGTTAAGAACGATGACTGTCTGCCCTAGTTCTTCCAGCAAACGACCAGCAACGATACCCAGAACGCCAGGATTCCAGCCTTCCTTAGCCAAAACCTGGACCTTCTTCTCAGGATCCACCATGGTCTTAGCTTCTTCATAGATAGATTGTACAATTTCCTTACGCTCTTCGTTTTTTTGGTGAATCATAAGGGCAATCTCGTGAGCTTCCTCATCATCAAATCCAGTCAACAAATCAATGGCAGGATTGGGATCATCCAATCGCCCCAGGGCATTTAAACGAGGGGCAATCTGAAATCCAACCGTTTCTTCTGTCACTTCATTCGCAACAATCCCAGCCATGTCCAGCATTTCTTGTAATCCAATACGCTGGGTATGTCCCAACATCTCCAGACCATATTGAACCAAAATACGGTTTTCATCCGTCAAACTTACCATATCCGCAATGGTACCGATAGCGACCAAATCAAGCAATTCCACTTGCACTTCTTCTAAAAGGGCGCAAGCCAACTTGAAAGCCACTCCGCATCCGGCCAACTGTTTGAAAGGATAGTCCGCATCCGGATGCTCAGGGTGAACAATCGCATGGGCATCAGGAAGGGTTTCCGGCATAGAATGGTGGTCAGTCACAATGACATCCACTCCCATAGCCTGAGCTAGTTCAATGGCTTCATGACCCGCAACTCCATTATCCACTGTCACAATCAAGGAAATTCCCTCTTGCTCGATAAAATATTTATAGACACTGGCATTGGGACCATAGCCATCGGTAAAACGATTTGGCAAATAAACACGACACTCGGCACCAAGCTGTTCCAAACTTTCCTTCACAATCGAAGCTGAAGTCATGCCATCCGCATCGTAGTCTCCATAGATGAGAATGTTTTCCCCTTCTTCAATGGCCTGACGAATCCGTTCCACTGCCCTGTCCATATCATGGAGCAGATAGGGATCATGTAAGTCCTCTAAAGAAGGTTCTAAAAACTTCTTTAGACTTTCTTCATCCTGAATCCCTCTTTCAAATAATAACCGAGCCACCTCAGGACCCAGTCCAGCCTTCTTGGCTATCTTTGTAAAATCCGCATCTTCAACCTGCGGGGCAAACTGCCATTCATAAGTAGGAGTTATCAAAAAAACATCCACTCTTTCTAAGAATTCTATCGTTTCATTATAACATGATTTAGGCATTTTCTCTATCCAGATTGCTTTTTTATAATATTTTAGTGAATTTTTTTCAGATATGATTTGACAAGAACATTCTTTTGTTGTAGAATCATGTTATAAAATCTAACACAAAGGAGATCTCTCATGGCTTTAGTAGAATTTAAAAACGTCGAAAAATATTACGGAGACTACCACGCACTCCGCGACATCAATCTCCGTTTTGAAAAAGGACAAGTTGTTGTCCTGCTTGGACCTTCCGGTTCTGGGAAGTCCACTCTTATCCGAACGATTAATGGTTTAGAGGCTGTTGACAAAGGAAGTCTCCTAGTCAATGGACATCAAGTAGCAGGTGCCAGTCAGAAAGATCTAGTTCCTCTCCGTAAGGAAGTGGGCATGGTTTTTCAACATTTTAACCTTTATCCACACAAAACAGTGTTAGAAAATGTAACACTTGCACCCATTAAAGTTCTAGGAATTGATAAAAAAGAAGCTGAAAAAACAGCCCAAAAATATCTGGAATTTGTAAATATGTGGGACAAGAAAGATTCCTATCCGGCCATGCTATCTGGTGGACAAAAACAACGGATTGCCATCGCACGCGGACTCGCTATGCATCCCGAACTCCTCCTCTTTGATGAGCCAACATCTGCTCTTGATCCTGAGACTATCGGAGATGTTCTAGCAGTTATGCAAAAACTGGCACATGACGGAATGAACATGATCATCGTTACCCACGAAATGGGCTTTGCCCGTGAAGTTGCTGACCGTATCATCTTTATGGCCGACGGAGAAGTTTTGGTGGATACGACAGATGTCGATGACTTTTTCGACAATCCAAGCGAACCTCGTGCCCAGCAATTCCTCAGCAAAATTATCAACCACGAAAGTGACAAAGTCAAATAAGGAGGCGCCTATGAAAAAGAAATTCTTTTTATCAGCATTATTGATTAGCCTTTTCGGTCTTGCTGCTGCAAAACCAGTCCAAGCCGATACTAGCGTCGCAGACATTCAAAAAAGAGGCGAACTGGTTGTCGGTGTCAAACAAGACGTTCCCAATTTTGGTTACAAAGATCCCAAGACAGGGACTTATTCTGGTATCGAAACCGACTTAGCCAAGATGATTGCAGATGAGCTCAAGGTCAAGATTCGCTACGTTCCTGTTACCGCTCAAACCCGTGGACCTCTTCTTGACAATGAACAGGTCGATTTGGATATCGCAACCTTCACCATCACAGACGAACGCAAAAAACTCTATAACTTTACAAGTCCCTACTACACGGACGCTTCTGGCTTTTTGGTCAATAAATCTGCCAACATCAAAAGCATTGAGGACCTAAACGGTAAAACGATTGGGGTTGCCCAAGGATCCATCACCCAACGCCTGATTACTGAACTGGGCAAAAAGAAAGGTCTAACCTTTAAATTCGTTGAACTTGGTTCCTACCCAGAATTGATTACTTCCCTTCACGCTCACCGTATTGATGCCTTTTCCGTGGATCGCTCTATCCTGTCTGGCTACATTAGTAAACGGACAGAACTACTAGATGATAGTTTCAAGCCATCTGACTACGGTATCGTCACCAAGAAATCAAATACCGAGCTAAACGACTATCTTGATACCTTGGTCACTAAATGGACCAAGGATGGTAGTTTGCAGAAACTCTATGACCGATACAAGCTCAAACCATCTAGCCATACCGCAGATTAAGGAGGACACCCCATGACAGATTTATCATCTTGGACAGCCTATTTTCAGGATTTTGGACAATTTTTTAATGGTTTCCTCTTCACCCTTGCCCTAGCGATTGGATCTTTTATCCTCGCCATGGTTTTGGGCATCTTCTTTGGGGCCATGTCAACCAGCAAACGCCCATTCTTGCGTGTTTTGGCTCGTATCTTTGTCGAATTTTACCAAAATACTCCCCTCTTGGTGCAGTTTGTCATCGTCTTTTATGGTTTGCCTCTTATCAGTGAACACACCATCATGATTCCGATTTATTGGACAGCTGTACTTTGTGTGGGACTCTATCACGGCGCCTATATCGCTGAGGTTATTCGTTCAGGGATTCAGTCTATTCCTAGCGGTCAGATGGAGGCCGCCTTGTCCCAAGGTTTTACCTATATCAGTGCCATGCGCTTGATTATCTTGCCTCAGGCCTTCCGTATCATTCTCCCTCCATTGACCAACCAAATCGTCAACCTCATCAAGAACACCTCTACAGTTGCCATCATCTCTGGAGTAGACTTGATGTTTGTGACCAAATCTTGGTCGGCCCTCAACGGAAACTATATCCCAGCCTTTTTAGGCGCTGCTCTTCTCTACTTTGCTCTATGCTTCCCTGTTGCCCAGTTTGGTCGCAAGATGGAGCAAGCCAACAAAAAAGCCTATTCACTTTAGGAGGTTACTATGGAATCTATTTTAGAAGTTTTGACCCCAGATAACCTAATCTTTATCTTTAAAGGATTTGGCTTGACCCTCTACATTTCTCTGATTGCTATCGTCCTCTCGACCCTTATCGGAACAGTACTAGCCGTCATGAGAAATGGGAAAAATCCTGTCTTACGGATCATCTCCAGCATTTATATCGAGTTTGTACGTAACGTTCCCAACCTCCTCTGGATTTTCACCATCTTTTTGGTGTTTAAGATGAAGTCCACACCAGCTGGTATTACCGCCTTTACCCTTTTTACCTCAGCAGCCTTAGCTGAGATTATCCGAGGCGGTCTCAATGCCGTGGACAAGGGCCAGTATGAAGCAGGAATGTCGCAAGGTTTTACCTCTGCGCAAATCCTCTACTACATCATTCTCCCACAAGCGATCCGCAAAATGCTGCCAGCCATCATTTCTCAGTTTGTAACTGTGATTAAGGATACCAGTCTTCTCTACTCTGTTATCGCTCTACAAGAACTCTTTGGCGCCAGCCAAATTCTCATGGGCCGTTATTTCGAACCAGAGCAGGTCTTCAGTCTTTATATCCTGATTGCCTTGATTTACTTTATCTTTAACTTTACTATTTCTAGCTTGTCTCATAAGCTAGCAAAACGTTGGCAACAAGCTGCGGAATAAAAACGAAATGTGAACTCAAAACAAGGGTTCACATTTTTTGCTATAAATGAAAAAGAGCAGCTCAATGCTATGCAAACGTTTTACTTTTTTGGTAAAATGACTTTAAAACCATAACGTAAGGAGAAAAAAATGATCCAAGAACTTTGCAAAGAATTCTCTCAACTTGAACAAGTAGAAGCTATTGCTCTTGGTGGTTCTCGTGCAGGACAAGTCTACGATCAAAATTCTGACTATGACGTTTATGTCTATCTAAACTCTTCTATTGATGAGGCGATTCGACGAGATATCTTGAGTAAGTATTGTTCTTATATGGAAATTGGAAACCAGTTTTGGGAGTTAGAGGATGACTGTGTACTAAACAACGGTATCCAAATCGAGTTGATTTATCGTTCGCTGGAGTCGTTTGAACAAGAATTGAACACAACTGTTTTTCAACACAAAGCTCAAAATGCTTATACAACTTGCATGTGGCACAATCTACTCCACAGCAAGATTCTATACGACCCGAATGGACACTATGCTTCTCTCCAAAAGACTTACCAGATTCCCTATCCACAGGAACTCAAAAAGCATATCATCGAAAGGCAACTCCTTTTGCTAGAACAAGCCATGCCTGCCTTCTCTCACCAAATAGAAAAAGCTATCAAACGCCAAGATTTTCTCAGTATGAATCATCGTACAAGTGAATTTTTTGCTTCCTACTTTGACTTGTTATTTGCGCTCAATGAGCAAACCCATCCTGGTGAAAAACGAATGTTGGAGTACGCAAAGACCAATTGTACTCTCCTCCGTAAGCAATTTGAAGAAACTATTCGCAAGTATTTCCAACTACTCTATCAACCACAACAAGGAGAACAAGCGATCGTAACCTTGCAAACTATCCTGAAGGAACTAAAAGCCATTTTGCCATAGACCAAAAAGAAAATGTGAACCTCTCTGTTGTTGTTCACATTTTTATTTGTCGTTGACTGTAAAATTCTAGTCTACTCATATTCAGTTGCCTATTTTTGACTCTCTCTGAAAATCTGTAACTAGGTTAGAAATTGTTCAATTGATTGACGAGCAATCATGAAACCGTTCCAAAAACCGCACTCACAATCACTTACCCTGCTCTTTCATTACTAGTGACAATTTTTCCCTTAGGGTTACTACAAGATTTTTTAGAGATTCTAACAAGAATTACAATATGAATTTTACATATTACCATAGAACACCTCTATAGGAGAAAATCAGAGCTAAAATTAATAAAATATAGAAGGCGAGAAAAAGCCATCTCATCTTCACACATAGAGCAATATATTCTCTAATAAAGGCCGATGGGATATAGTAGGCGGCTGTACGGCAACCAAGACCATCTCCCTTCATCCCAATACGGCGAGCATAGGTACTGGTACGAAAAACATGGTAATCATTGGTCACAAAGAGAAAACGTGGACTGGCCACCAGCTTCTCTCCCATTTCTTTTGAGAAGAGAAGATTCTCATAGGTCGTCGTTGAGTCTTCCTCTAGGAGAATCGCTTCTCTCGGAACATCCGTCTCTTCCAGCAAATAATTACAAATTGCCTGACCCTCGGAAATCTTCTCATCCCCACCTTGACCACCACTTGCGATGATTTTAACATTGGGATTGAGAGACTGGCGATAGGCTTCTACTGCCTTGTCAATGCGACTCTTCAGTAAGGGAGTGACTTTTTCTCCATTCAACAAGCCTGCTCCGTGAATGATAATAAAATCATAATGTTTTTTCTTAGGAATGAAAAGATACAGAATGGAATAAAGCAGAAATCCTGCAAAGGCAAAACCAAAAATCAAATACGAATAAATCAAAAAGAAAAAGATAATATTCACTAGATGATTGGTGTAAAACAAGCCCTTGGTATCGCTCACTCGAATCGCCATGATTACAAAAAAGAATAGAATCACACACCCTAGCCCCAGAGACAAATAATTTGCCTTGGATTTTCCTTCTTTTCTCAACAATACAAATCCGTTATAAATCAGAAAAAAGCCACTTAGAAAAACTAAAAAAGGCAGCAGGAGAAAAATCCCTGCAAAGAAAATCATGTGCACTTCTTCCTGCCCAGCTTCATAAAAAAGATTGGCAATAGACAGGTAAGAAAAGAGCAGAGATAAAAGCAAGAGAGCTGGATTCCAGAGACTGCGATTGTCCCTTAAAAACGAAACGAGAAAAAGTAGGACAAAAAATCCTGTGATAAAGTACATAGTCTCCTCCTTTGATGACTACATTGTACCATAATTATAGCAATAGAAAAAGAGAACCTTAGTCCTCTTACTTAGACAGTTTATTCTGAGCATCTGCTACAACCTGAGCCAGACTTGTCTGACGCAGTTGGTTCTCCATAGCTGCTTGAACATCGAACAGTTTTTGGTCCAAAACTGCATGGATATTCGCACCAATTGGGCAATTAGGATTTGGATTGTCATGGAAACTAAAGAGCTTACCGGATTTTCCTAAACACTCCACAGCTTGGTAGACATCCAACAAACTGATATCCTGAAGGTCTTTTATTATCTCAGTTCCTCCCGTACCACGAGCAACTGAAATCAATCCTGCTTTTTTGAGTTGCGATAAAGTCTTACGGATAATGACTGGATTAACTCCGACACTAGCCGCAAGAAAATCGCTGGTTACTTTACTTTCTGTATCCTGCATTGCAATAATAATCATCATATGAGTCGCAATTGTAAATCGGCTTGAAATTTGCATCTTCTTCTCCTTTCATTGATATTTTATTCATCTTTTCCCGTATAAACATTATACCGTTTTTGGTTTTCCTGTCAAATATTATCGACTGATTACCTTTTCCATGCAAAAAGTCCTGTATCCCTCTTGGCAACCAGAGCGGTAGAGGGCATACAAAGACTTATTTTTTATGCAATTTTACGGACAATCCCTTTTGTTTTATGACTTGACCAAACCGAGCTGATAGACGCCCCAGCACCAACTAAGGTAAACACAGCTAACATAGCTAGATTATAAAAATAGTTATCTGGGAAATCACCGCTAAAGATTAATTGATTCACCACTCGGAAAGCAAAGGCAAACTCAACCCCTAGTTTGGAAACGACTTCCATCGCCAAATCAATTTGATTCACTAGAAAGACAGTAATCACCATCCAAATAGAGGAAATTACAATCCCCTTTCGAGATATCTTTCTTCCAAGGATTTCATATCCTTTAATGGTACAAATCCCCAGAACAATCCCCGCTACCATAGCTACATAACCTAGACGAGCGATAAATAGAGCAACTGCTCCACCAATCAAGGCTCCAAGCAAGGCACCGACTGCTCCAAGAAGAACATTTTCCTTCTGGTTTTGATAAGAATCCACCTCAATCTGAAGATTGCTCTTCAGCAATTGATAGCTTTCCTCATTGATAAGGAAAATTGAATCACCTAATTGATAGAGACCAACAGGACCCTCCTGACCACTGTAGGCACAGACTTGGACGAAATGATGGGTTTCAAGGAAGGCAACGAGATCTGTTATGAGCGTCTGTAACTTCTCAATTGTTTTTGATTTGCGCATGGCACCTTTTACAACAAAAGAAACAAGGTACTGGTTGATAGACAAGGTCGACAAGTTTGGAAGAGATTCACTCTTAAACTCATCCCAAACCAATTCATTTTCTTCTGAATCCGCAGGATTGCCATTCAAACTCACACTGACACAAAGTCGAAACTGATTTTTCACGTCAGTTTCTTGCAGGAAAAGTAAATAGCCTGACTGCGTGCCATAAATACTACGCGAATCTTCGTCAAATTGCAAGCCTAACTTCGAGGCAATGGCGTGTAACTCTTCTGGTTTCATTATCTGTCTCCTCTTATTTTGAATATCAATTAGTATGAGATTCAAATTATTTACATTCCGTTATTTTAACATAAATTTGAGAAGCCGTCAATTCGTATCCAGTTCGACTTATCGCGAAACAGCAGTCACTGGACTATCTGATTTCTAGCTAGAAGTCCTCTTAAAACCAATCTTTCTTGTCTCTTTCCATCCAGAGTTCAACATCCTGATCATAACCTTCTTGTTCACTGATTTGACCTAACAGTTCGTGATTATGAGTATGGTGAATCCCATTTACCAAACTTTCATAGTAGACTTGAAAATAGGGGAGCTTCAAATCCTTAGCCAACTGTAATTCAGCTTCCACATCATAATCCACTCGACGAAAATCAACATCAGACAAACCTGCTTCATCAAACTCTAAGATCATATACTGGGCCCGCAGGTCCTTACGCAACTTCGCATCTAGAAAGAAAGGTTGTCCAATGGAACCTGGATTAAGAATCAACTGTCCATCACTTCCGTAACGAAGCAACTGTTGGTGGATATGGCCATATACTGCGATAGAGGCGTGTGGATTCGTCACCAATCTATCAAAATCTTCTTGCTTTCCCGTATGAATCAACTCTCTACCCCAGTTTTTATCAGGGAGATGGTGAGTGATTCCTACCATCAAATCACCAAACTGACGATGAACTTGCATGGGTTGATTATTGAGGTCTTCGATTTCTTCAGGGCTGACCTCCTCTAAGATGTACTGACTTTGACGCAGGAGATAACGATGACTCGCTATTGTAGGATCTAACTTGCGATGCAGGCCTCGCCAGAGACTATTCTCCCAATTTCCCAGCACTCTTACTGTAATAGGCAAGCTAGCTAATAGGTCCAAGATCCTTCTACGTCCTGTCCCTGGCATCAGAATATCCCCTAAAAGCCAGTATTGGTCTACCTCTGCCGCTTTAGCATCAGCCAATACAGCTTCCAAAGCTGTCATATTTCCATGTATGTCTGAAAGAACTGCTATTTTCGTCATTCTTTCTCCTCATTTCCTCTTACTTCTTTTGTTAGTATTATAGCAGAAAACACTCAAAAAGAGCACTATCACTACTCACTGGATTGACTTGTAAAGGCTTCCAAGATGTGCTATAATATAGGTAGAGAGTTCCCATTCATTTAGGATTATGTGGTATTCAACCTCTCTCAATTTTTCCAGATTGGAGGACTATTGCCATGCGGAATTATCTTAAGTATATTCCATACTACCTTGTCATTTTCTTCTTTTACTGGCCCCTCTATGAGCTCCTCTCTCTATTCATCTCTGACCCATATACACTGAAGGGACTATACATTTACAACATCGTCCTCTTTTCACCTCTGGTAACCTTTATCGTATCGCTACTTTATAGCTATCGATTTCATTTCTCACTTTGGTGGCTACTCGGTATTGGTTTGCTCTATTGCTTTACCATCATCACCTTTGGTGAGTTCATCCTGCTTTACTTCCTAGCCTATGAACTCTTTGCCCTACTTGGGTTGGTTTCTGGTGTGAGTATCAAGCATCTCTTCCAGAGAGCGAAAAACAAAAAAATTATACAAAAACCTTGAAAATTCTCGCAATCATGCTATAATAATGCATAGAGACAAGTCACTTAGTCCCTTTCTACTAGAGAGTGCGTGGTTGCTGGAAACGCATAGAAAGCCTAAACTGATACTACTCTACTGACTTTTATGCAAACATAAAACGGTGGCTACGTTAAAGCCAATCAGAGGTGTCCCTCTTTTTTGAGGAACATAAATGAAGGTGGAACCACGTTGCGACGTCCTTTTAGGATGTCGTTTTTTGTTTGGAGAGTATTAACGACAAAGTTAAGATGAAATTTAGCCAAGAGCTGAAATGAGGTGATAGATTTGAAGAAAATATTATCTTGGATGATCACTTGTACCTTCCTTTTACTCTATGTCTGGCTAATGAATACGCTCAGTCTATGGGGGACGGAAAATATTGTCGTCTTTTCATTTTTTCTACTCATTCCTCTCTTACCATTCCTTGCCCCCTTTCTTGGTATCTTAATGTTTTTCAACAACAAGAAACTCATTACAACAGGATATCTTTTCAGTTTGACAGCTGGTATCTATTTGGTCAATGCGATAAAAAGCTATCCGATAAGGATATACATGAGAGGCGAGATGACTCAGGAGGAATATCTGTCTCTCATCCTTTCCTTGGTATGCTATCTATGTATTTCTACGCTTTTCTTTATTTTCAGACTGAAAAAGTTAAAATGAAATTGATTTAGCAAATCAATTGTGATCATTCTTTATTGATATCTAGCTTCCCACTTCTTCAAACCTCAGTTATAAAAATACGATAAATATTTAAGGAGAAAACCATGATTAAGATTACTTTCCCAGATGGCGCTGTTCGTGAATTCGAATCTGGCGTTACTACTTTTGAAATTGCCCAATCTATCAGCAATTCCCTAGCTAAAAAAGCCTTGGCTGGTAAATTCAACGGCAAACTCATCGACACGACTCGTGCTATCACTGAAGATGGAAGCATCGAAATCGTGACACCTGATCACGAAGATGCCCTTCCGATCTTGCGTCACTCAGCTGCTCACTTGTTTGCCCAAGCAGCTCGTCGCCTTTTCCCAGACATTCACTTGGGAGTCGGTCCTGCTATCGAAGATGGCTTCTACTACGATACCGACAATACTGCTGGTCAAATCTCTAACGAAGACCTGCCTCGTATCGAAGAAGAAATGCAAAAAATCGTCAAAGAAAACTTCCCATCTATCCGTGAGGAAGTATCGAAAGACGAAGCACGTGAAATCTTCAAAAACGACCCTTACAAGTTGGAATTGATTGAAGAACACTCAGAAGACGAAGGCGGTTTGACTATCTACCGTCAGGGGGAATACGTGGACCTTTGCCGTGGACCTCACGTCCCATCAACAGGCCGTATCCAAATCTTCCACCTTCTCCATGTAGCAGGTGCTTACTGGCGTGGAAATAGCGACAACGCGATGATGCAACGTATCTACGGTACAGCTTGGTTTGACAAGAAAGACTTGAAGAACTACCTTCAAATGCGTGAAGAAGCCAAAGAACGTGACCACCGTAAACTTGGTAAAGAGCTTGACCTCTTCATGATTTCACAAGAAGTTGGTCAAGGTTTGCCATTCTGGTTGCCAAACGGTGCGACTATCCGTCGTGAATTGGAACGCTACATCGTCGACAAAGAGTTGGCTTCTGGCTACCAACACGTTTACACTCCACCACTTGCTTCTGTTGAGCTTTACAAGACTTCTGGTCACTGGGATCATTACCAAGAGGACATGTTCCCAACCATGGACATGGGTGACGGGGAAGAATTTGTCCTTCGTCCAATGAACTGCCCACACCACATCCAAGTCTTCAAACACCATGTTCACTCTTACCGTGAATTGCCAATCCGTATCGCTGAAATCGGTATGATGCACCGCTACGAGAAATCTGGTGCCCTCACAGGTCTTCAACGTGTGCGTGAGATGTCACTCAACGACGGTCACCTCTTTGTTACTCCAGAACAAATCCAAGAAGAATTCCAACGTGCCCTTCAGTTGATTATCGATGTTTATGAAGACTTCAACTTGACTGAATACCGCTTCCGTCTCTCTCTTCGTGACCCTCAAGATACTCACAAGTACTTTGACAACGATGAGATGTGGGAAAATGCCCAAACCATGCTTCGTGCAGCACTTGATGAAATGGGTGTTGACTACTTTGAAGCTGAAGGTGAAGCAGCCTTCTACGGACCAAAATTGGATATCCAAGTTAAGACAGCTCTCGGAAAAGAAGAAACCCTTTCGACTATCCAGCTTGACTTCTTGCTTCCAGAACGCTTCGACCTCAAATACATCGGGGCTGACGGTGAAGAACACCGTCCAGTTATGATTCACCGTGGGGTTATTTCAACCATGGAACGCTTCACAGCTATCTTGATTGAGAACTACAAAGGTGCCTTCCCAACATGGCTTGCACCACACCAAGTAACTCTCATCCCAGTTTCTAACGAAAAACACGTAGACTACGCATGGGAAGTGGCTAAGAAACTCCGTGACCGCGGTGTCCGTGCAGATGTAGATGAGCGCAACGAAAAAATGCAGTTCAAGATCCGTGCTTCTCAAACTAGCAAGATTCCTTACCAATTGATTGTTGGGGATAAGGAAATGGAAGACGGAACAGTCAATGTTCGTCGCTATGGACAAAAGGAAACACAAACTGTCTCAGTTGATGACTTTGTCCAAGCTATCCTTGCTGATATCGCCAACAAATCACGTGTGGAAAAATAAAACGATCACTGTCTGAGAAACATTTTTCAGTAAGAAAAAGCAACAACTGAAATAGTTATTGCTTTTTTATATTTTATTTAACCTGAGCTAGTCGTGATTGGTCAAACCACCACAAATGGTATCCTCATCAACAATCCTTTCTATCCACTAACTGTTGGATATAGGATATCCTCCCAAGATTTGCTTCCTCGAGTTAGAAAAGTTCAATATCCTCAATCCTTGTCTGCTTCATTTTCTTTTACGAGATCTTTTTGTGAATCTTTTTCAGAGAGTTTTTGATCGATATACTTGTTAATGTTTTCATAAAATTCCTTGGTCATCTCACTATCTAATTTTGTCGAATTATGGACTTGATTGACTTTTAATTGAACAGATTGAATACCGTAAGAGGCTTGTTTTTGATGGAGCGTTTCTAATTCTTCTTCTGAAATCGGATCTCCAACAACTGTCAAGACCAATTCATTGTCCCTAGACTTGTAGACTTGATTAATGACCGTATGATTAGAGAACTCTTTTCCTACAAACTGTTTGATCCCTTCTTTTCGCGCTTGATCTATCGTCAGAGTGACTGCTGAATAACTGGCTGGAAGAACCAATAATACAATCAAGGATGTCAAGCCAATTTTCATTTTAATGTTTAGCTCTTTAAATGAACTTAAGGGAGATTTCCTCATCAAAATTCTTGTTCCAACAATATTTGTTAACATGATGAAGACACAGTTGATCAAGAAAAGATAGAGAGCCCCGAATAAAAATCGTACATTTCCATTAGCTAAACCATAACCTGCAGTACAGATAGGTGGCATCAGAGCTGTTGCAATAGCTACTCCTGGCACGATATTGTTTGCTTCTTTTTTCCTTGAACCAATTACGCCTGCTATCCCACCAGCAATAGCAATGAGAACATCCCAAATGGTTGGAGAGGTTCGTGCAATCAATTCGCTACTTGCATAAGATAAGGGAGAAATCCAGAAATACAGAGTCGAAACAAGCAAGCTGACCAATACTTGAGTAAATAAAACCTCTAAAGATTGCTTGATTAAACGCGTATCAAAAATAGCTAAACCGAATCCTAGTCCAACAATCGATGTCATAAGAGGGGAAATCAACATGGCTCCAATAATGACAGCTGTTGAATTCATATTTAGACCTATAGAGGCAATAAAAATCGCACACATCAAAATCACTATATCTCTTAATCGAACATGAAGATCATCATATAATTTCTCACGGTATTCACGTGTTGAATAATTTCCGGTCATTGGTTACTCCTTTTATTTCATATAATCTTGTTTCTGCTTGGATGATGGCAGAGAGACTTCTTTTCAATCTTACATATTTTTAATTCTCACCTGTTATTTTTTTGAAAATTATCTTTTAAGCATCCGTCAGTCTATCCTTAACATTATATCAAAAATTTTACAGTCTTTCTCTGAAGAAATATATCAATTGAACAGATAGAGAAGGAAGAAACTTTTGTTTCCTTATACGAAAAAGAAAAAAAATGGTATCTCCTCTGAAAGAAGATGCCGTTTTAATCTTTAAACAAGATTGGTGTGTTCGACAATCCATTGCTTCATTTTTATTTTCAATCAGAAGCCATAGATCCCAAACGTGATGATGGTTAGAAGAAACCCCTTGATCCAGTTGCCGAACAGTTGTGCTCCAGTCCCGTCAAAGTATAGACGTTGCTCATCCACTACCGTGTGTTTGGTTTTCAATTTTGCATCATGCAAACCGCCCAAGATGTTGCGATCCCCAAGGTAAGCCTGAAAATTATGGCTACTAAGATAGAGTATCCAATATAATCTAGGATTCCTCCGTCAAAATAACTTTCTTTCATTTTTGCCTCTTTTATTTTTTGACTATATTCTAGTCGTTTCCTAGTGTAACATTTTTTACATCTGGACAATCTTACGGTAACTTCTAGACATTATCATGAAAATAGAGATATAGACTAGAACAAAAATTCCACAGATGGATAAGGTCATCATCAACTATGCTCACTCAATCATCAGATTCCTATTGGAAAACTTGATGCGTACTGTTGTTCCTTTTCCAACCTCAGACTCGATGCGAATCTGGTGGCCCAGTTCTTCAGAAATTTTCTTAGATAAGTAAAGACCAAGGCCAGATGACTGCTGAGTCAAACGACCATTGTAGCCTGAAAACCCACGTTCAAAGACTCGGAGAACATCACTGTTTTTAATCCCGATTCCCGTATCCTTGATACAGAGCTCCTGACCTTCCATATAGATCTCTAACCCACCTTCCTTGGTGTACTTGAGACTGTTTGAGAGGATTTGTTCAATGACGATCAACAGCCACTTCTTATCGGTCACGATGATTTTGTCAAGGTCATGGAGATTGAGCGTCAGTCCTTTTTGGATAAAGAAAAGGGCATACTTGCGAACCACTTCCTTCACCAAATCCTCCACTTGAACCTTTTCAAATACCAAGTCATCGTGGAAACTTTCCAAACGAAGGTACTGCAACACTAGATTGGTATAGGAGTCAATCTTAAAGATTTCCTGTTCCAGTTGCTGCTTGACCTCACGATCAGAGACTTCTGCTACTAAAAGTCGACTCGCTGCAATGGGTGTCTTGATCTGGTGAACCCATAAGGTGTAGTAATCAAGCAAATCCGTCAGCTTGCTCTGCGCTTCCGACTTCTTTTGATACAATTCAGACTCACGCTCTTCGAGTTTTTCTGCTAGCGCACATTCCAGAGGAGACTTTGGGTCTCTCTCAGCATAGAGTACTTCCTGTCTGTAAACCTGAGCCTCTGCAAACATATCCCAAGCCAAAAATAGGAAGGTCAAAAAACTACTGAGCAGAAAGAAATAAAGAAAATAAGTTCCTAGACTAGCAAACAGAAACTGAAAGAGTAGGACAAGAAAACCCAACGAAATAATATAGACAAAGATGCGACTACGTGAACGCAGATAGGCTAGAAAAAATGGTTTCCAATCAAGCATGTTTCAGTCCGTATCCTATCCCTTTCTTAGTTTCGATAAACCCTGCTAAACCTTGCTCCTCCAACTTTTTACGCAAGCGAGCAACGTTGACAGACAAGGTATTGTCATCGATGAAAAAGTCGCTATTCCAGAGTTCCCGCATCAGGTCATCACGCGCCACGATATTGCCAGCATGTTCAAACAAGACCCGCAAAATTTGAAATTCATTCTTGGTCAAACTCAATACTTCCCCCTGATAGTGCAGGTCCATAGACTTGGTATTGAGAATCACACCTGCATACTCTAGCAAACTTTCATCCCGCCCAAACTCATAGGAACGGCGCAACAAGCCCTGAACCTTGGCAAGGAGGACCTGCTGGTCAAAAGGCTTAGTTACAAAGTCATCCGCTCCCATATTAATCGCCATGACAATATCCATAGCCTGATCTCTCGAAGACAGAAACATGATGGGTACCTTAGAAATCTTGCGAATCTCCTGACACCAGTGGTAACCATTAAAAAGAGGCAGGCCAATATCCATGAGGACCAAATGAGGCTCCGACTGGACAAATAAACTCAGCACTTCCATAAAGTTTTCTACCAAAACGACCTCAAAGCCCCACTCAGAGAGCAGTTTTCCCACTTGTTGCCGAATGACTTGGTCATCTTCTACTAGTAAAATCTTGTGCATGCGCTCCTCCTTTACTCTTGTTCAAAATATCAAAAGCCTTAATAAAAAATCTATGAATTAGTAACTCAACTATTTGGCTATTTATCTTTCAAATCCAGATTCGGAAACAAAAGCTAAATAGAGAATCATCCCATTGATATCATACCTTATTTTTAACTATAGTTCCAGCCTTATCCTATATTTTCCTTTCTGTGCTCATTTAGTTAGCGTTTCTTTAACTTATTTAATAGATCTAGCCTTCTTATTGACAAGCTAGACATGATTTGTTAGAATATGAATGAACGAACAAATTTATTCATTCATAAAGCAAAGGAGGTTAAATCATATTGGACAAAAAACAAGCTCTAAAAACAGCAGCTTATGACGTTTTTTCGAAAAAAGGTTACAAGGCAACAGGAATTTCAGAAATTGCTAGGCAAGCTGGTGTTGCAGTTGGTTCTTTTTATAACTATTACGAGAGTAAAGAAGCCATTTTTCTAGACATCTATATAGATGAAAACAACCGTGTTCGTCAAGCTATGATCGAAGAATTGGATTGGGAAATTGATATGATTGACCTCATTGGTCAACTATTTGCTCAGTCCAGAACTCTCGTTTCTTCCAATAAAATCCTTTCAGAATGGTACAATCCTGCCATAGCCGATGAGTTGCATAGCTACTATTCCTCAGAAGAAGGCAAAGTCGCAAATCCTTTTCATCAGTTTCTAGTTAAAACTTTTACAAATCGTATGCAGGATGAAGGGTACTCGCCAGAAAAGATTCAAGAGATTTTACAGGTTTATAATCTGTTTTACTATATGGATATGCACATCACGGAAAAAGATTTTCCAGATATTGGCAAAACTGTTGAAATACTTGCAACCAACTTCATTAAAGGAGTTCTAAAATAAAGAATGGATTTCTTTATTTTTTGAAAAGATATGAATGAATTATTTTATAGTTCATTCATAAAATTAAGAACAGGAGTCATAAAAAATGAAAAGAGGTAAAAAAATGTTTATTATCATTCTATCAACACTTGGATTACTAGCCCTTATAACTTGGAGTGCCATCGCCTATCTTGGACGAAGCCAGCCATTATCGATAAAATCCATCGAAAACCCTAGCGGAGATCTATATTTAATTCATATTACAAAACCGAGTCATCAAATCTGGAAAGCTGGGGCTTATGCTAAGTTTACACTCCCTGATGCCTCGTCTACTGCTAAAAAATATGAAGCTAAGGGAGAGCAAACCAGTCGATGGCTAACCATTGCCTCCACACCTGATGAAGATGAAATTCTCATTTTGACTCATAATAGTGGTAGCAACTTTAAGAACACCTTGACACATTTACCATCTGGCAGTGAGATTGAGATGAGTTGGCTGGATTCCTCTTTGACTGTTAAAGATACGAATAAGCCACTAGTTTGCTTTGCATCTGATGTCGGCATTTCTTCTCTACGCCCCCTTATCAAAGAATGGGCTGGTAAATGTCCGATTATTCTCAACCATTTTGACAAAGGAGTTACTATTTTCGATAATGAGATGAAGGAACTGGCTCAAAAAACATCGAATTTTACTTATAAAACTAGCGATGAACTTTCTCAAAGTCAAGCATTTTTAAAACATGCTATTGATGAATACGGCAATCAAGCCAGCTATCTCATCACAGGTCAGCCTGATGATGTAAATGAGATGAAGAAGTTTTTAAAGGAAAATGGGATTGATAGCAAAAACATACAAGTAAGCTCGTTTAGAGGTTTGAAATAGGAGCAATCTATCTTCTATGTATTTCAATCAAACCCTACTAGGTCATTCGAACAAGCCTACTAGCTAATTCTATGTAAATGTGGTAGGATAAACATAGAGAAAGGAGCTTTTATGGCTAATATTTTTGACTACTTGAATGATGTAGCATACGATTCCTTTTATGACCTCCCCGTGAACGTGTTAGATGTTCTTGCCTTGACTGAATTAACCTATCTTCCTTTTGATGATGTAGTCGCCCAAGAACCAAAGCCTCTCATAGATCTAGCACCTCAAATCCCTAGAGAAACGACGATGCTGACCAATAAGAACCGCCTCCAGTTGTTGGATCAACTCTCTCAACACAAACGCTTTAAAAATTGCAAGCTATCAAATTTTATCAATGATATTGATCCTGAATTGCAAAAACAGTTTGCAGCCATGACCTATCGTATCAGTCTCGATACCTATTTGCTTGTTTTTCGTGGGACCGATGATAGTATCATCGGTTGGAAAGAAGATTTCCATATGACCTATATGAAAGAAATCCCAGCTCAAAAACACGCCCTCCAGTATTTAGAGAATTTTTTTGCTCAACACCCCAACCAAAAGGTTATTCTAGCAGGACACTCAAAAGGGGGCAATTTAGCTGTCTATGCTGCCAGTCAACTTGATCCAAACTTGCAGAAAAACATTGTCGCTGTCTATACTTTTGATGCCCCTGGGCTTCACAAGGAACTAACCGAAACACCTGGCTATCAAAACATGATGGAAAGAACGAAAGTATTTATCCCACAAGGTTCTATCATCGGGATGATGCTGGAAATTCCGGATAAAAAAATCGTCGTTCGAAGCACCGCCCTAGGTGGCCTTGCTCAGCACGACACCTTTAGTTGGCAGGTTGAAGACAAACACTTTGTCCAACTGGACGAGACCAATAGTGATAGCCAACAAGTCGACACTACTTTCAAGGAATGGGTTGAAACAGTTCCTGACGAAGAACTGCAGCTCTACTTTGACCTCTTTTTTGGAATTATTCTTGATGCAGGCATCTCTTCTATCAACGACCTTTCTTCCTTTAAGGTCATTGAACACATTCACCATCTCTTTGTACAAGCTCAATCCCTCACTCCCGAAGAAAGAGAAACCATGGGGCGCTTAACCCAACTCTTGATTGACACTCGTTACCAAGCTTGGAAAAATCGTTAAGATAAGAAAGTCAATGAACCACCCGATTCGTTGGCTTTTTTAGAAAAAAGGGTCAGAAAAGTTAGACTAAATCACAAACCTTGACTAGAGATTCTTTTTTTGTTAAAATGTAACAAATCTTATTACATCTAATATAAGATAAATCCATGAAAGGACTTCTACTATGAAATCATTAAAAGGTATTTTATTTATCGGACTTAGTATGCTTCTGACTATCCTAGCTTGGCTCAGTTCAGGTGCTAGTCAGTTTCTAATCCCTGGTTTAGCTCTCACTACCCTCTCACTTACTTTTATACTAGCTAGCCGTTTACCCTTGCTTGAGGCTTGGTTCAACGGACTTGAAAAGATGTATCTAGCTCATAAATTCACGGCTTTTCTATCCATTCTCCTACTAACCCTACACAACTTTAGCATGGGCGGTCTCTGGGGTTCGCATTTGGCCGCACAGTTTGGAAATATCGCTATCTATATCTTTATCAGTATCATTCTGGTTGCCTATCTGGGACAGTACATCCAGTATGAAGCTTGGAGATGGATTCATCGATTGGTTTATCTAGCCTATATCTTTGGCCTTTTTCATGTTTTGATGATCATGGGAAATCGCCTCCTCTCCTTTAGTTTCCTAGGTCTTATCTTTGGAATCTATGCTCTTTTAGGCTTGCTTGCAGGTTTTTATATTATTTTCCTTTATCAAAAGGTCGGTTTCACCTATCTTGGAAAAATCGTAGGAATCAAACGCCTCAACCACGATACGACTGAAATTGAAATAGAGCTCAGTCATCCTTTCACCTACGAATATGGACAATTTGCCTTTCTAAAAATTTTCCAAAAAGGTTTTGAGACTGCCCCACACCCTTTCTCCATCTCAGGAGGGCAAGGACGAACTCTTTATTTTACGATAAAAAACTCTGGTGACCACACCAAGAATATCTATGACAATCTTCAAGTTGGTAGCAAGGTTGCAGTTGATCGCGCCTATGGACATATGACTATGGAACATGGTCCAAAGCAGCAAATCTGGATCGCAGGTGGAATTGGAATGACACCTTTCATCTCTTATATCCGGGAGCATCCTATCCTAGACAGGAACGTTCGTTTCTACTATAGTTTCCGTGGAGAGGAAAATGCTGTCTACCTAGATCTACTTCGTGACTACGCCCGTCAAAATGCTAACTTTGACCTGCAGCTAGTCGATAGCAATGAAAAAGGATACCTGACTTTGGATCAAGAAGAAATCCCTGACCAGACTACAGTCTATATGTGTGGACCTCTTCCTATGATGAAGGCCCTTGCCAAGCAAATTAAGAAAAAGAATCCCAAAGCAAAACTCATTTACGAAGGCTTCAAGTTTAAATAAGATTATTGTCCCTCTAACACAAAAGAGGGACTTTCTTTTCACTTTATTTCCCTCTTCTATGCTATACTTAGTTTAGTACATTCTTTGAGATTGGAGCCGGTATGAAAATCCATAAAACTGTGAATCCCGTTGCCTATGAAAACACTTATTACCTGGAAGGGAATCAACACCTGATTGTGGTTGACCCAGGTAGCCATTGGGAAGCTATTCGCAAGACTATCGAAAAAATCAACAAACCAGTCTGTGCGATTCTCCTGACCCACACCCACTACGACCATATTATGAGTCTGGACTTGGTGCGTAAGACTTTTGGAAATCCTCCAGTTTATGTCGCAGAGAGTGAAGCATCTTGGCTTTATACTCCAGTCGATAATCTCTCTGGTCTCCCTCGTCATGATGATATGGCAGATGTCGTCTGTAAACCAGCAGAACACACCTTTGTCTTTCATGAGGAATACCAGCTTGAGGAATTTCATTTTACTGTTCTACCAACCCCAGGCCACTCTATTGGCGGTGTTTCCCTAGTCTTTCCTGACTCCCATCTAGTCTTGACCGGAGATGCCCTATTCCGTGAGACCATTGGACGGACAGACCTTCCTACAGGCAGCACGGAACAACTCCTCCATAGCATTCAGACGCAACTCTTCACTCTTCCTAACTACGATGTCTATCCTGGGCATGGTCCAGCTACGACCATCGCTCACGAAAAGACCTTTAATCCCTTTTTCTAGCAAGCAAAAAACCAAGGATAACATCCTTGGTTTTTGTCTTACCAAATAATCACACGGTCCTCTGGTGAACGCCACATGCCGTCGCCTTCTTTGACATCATAGGTTGTAAAGAAGTCATCGAAGTTAGGTACTTGCACATTGACACGGAGTTTAGCAGGCGCGTGCACATCGACACTGGCCATAAGTTTCATCAACTCAGGACGGCCTTTCATACGCCAGATACGAGCAAAGTTGTGGAAGAATTCTTCAGCAGAGAAGTCTGCTTCTCTCTTGGCAGCTTCAAGGGCTGCGGCGATTCCCCCTAGGTCCGCTACATTTTCTGATACAGTTAGTTTCCCGTTAATCGTTGCGCCGTAAGATTCTTGCCCATCAAACTGGTCGATAACTTTCTGCGTTTTTTCTTTAAAGGCAGCATAGTCACTCTCTGTCCACCAATCCTTGAGGCTACCATTTTCATCAAAGGACGCACCATTTGTGTCAAAGGCATGAGAGATTTCATGGGCAATAACAGCACCAATACCACCGTAGTTGGCAGAGGACGACTGATGCAAATCATAGAATGGAGCCTGTAAAATAGCAGCTGGGAAGACAATCAAGTTCTTCTGAGGATTGTAGTAGGCATTAACCATGTGAGCAGGCATGCCCCACTCCTTGTAGTCAACCGGTTGGTTCCACTTGCTCCAGCTGTGCTTGATTTCCACACGCGCAAAGGCTAGGGCATTCTCAAAGAGACTGGCAGTTTCGTCCACTACCTTGTCCTTGTAGCGTTCTGGCAATTCCTCTGGATAACCGATATAAGGCTTGATGACATTGAGTTTGACAATGGCCTTATCACGCGTTTCAGGTGTGAGCCAGTCGTTCTTAGCCAAGCGTTCCTTATAAACGTCAATCATAGTCGCCACTTTTTTCTCTACGTCTGCCTTAGCTTCTGGGGAGAATTTTTCATGCGCATACCAGAGACCAAGGGCTTGCTTAAAGGGACCTTGGGCCAAGTGATAGGCTGCCTTGACCTTGTCCTGAGCTTCTGGAACACCTGAAAGGGCACGTCCATAGGCACCTGATAGGACACGAATCTCGTCTGTGAGATAGCTGGTTGAAAGATTGACCACAGCCAAAATCAAGGTTGCCTTAAGCAAAGGCCACGCTTCTTCACTATAAAATTGGTCTGCTGCTTGCCAGAAACGTTCCTCATCTACGATAACCTTATCTGGAGTTTGTCCAAGAACTGCTTGGAAGAAATCATCCAAAGGTAGGGCAGGGGCAAATTTCTTGAAATCTTCATAAGCGTATGGATGGTAGAGTTTGGCATATTCTGAACTTTCTTCGTTTGAAAGAACCACTGCTGCGATACGACGGTCCAATTCCAATCTCTTCTCTAGTAAGTCTTCGATTTCCTCATCTGAAAAATCATAGGCTTTGAGAAGATTTGCGCTACTTTCCTTCCAAAGCGTCAAGAGCTCCTCACGTTGAGGATGGTCTTCAGCATAGTAGGTTGTATCTGGCAAGATAGTTCCTGGTGCACTTGCCCAGAGAACATTGGTTCTGGCATCCATAAAGTCTGGTGATACTCCAAATGGAAGGAAGTTTGGTTTACCTGCTAGTTCAAACTCTGCCAGTTTGCTGGTAAAATCTGCAAAGCTCTCCAAATCTTGGTATTCCTTGAGCAGAGGAAGGACAGGCTTGATTCCATCTGCATCCCTCTTATCAAAATCACGTACCATACGATGGTACTTAACAAAATTTGCGAGGATAGCGTCCTCTGGAACATCTTCGCCTTCCAACCACTTGTCCGTAGTTGCCAGCATTAACTCTTCAATTTCCTCATCAAGGTCAATAAAGCCACCTGTTCGAGATTTATCAGCTGGAATAACAGCTGTTTTTTCCCATTCTCCATTGATTGCATCATAAAAATCGTCTTGATAACGTGTCATCTTGTTCTCGCTTTCATTTTTTCACTTATTCTTAGCTTAGCAAAAAACACTTGGGAATGCAATTAAAAATGGTCTCTCTTTTTTCTTCATTTTTTAGTTATTATTTTAAATTTTTTAAAAATTAACTTGACTTAATTTTTTTTTTAATGTATATTAAAAGACAGGAGGAAAATAACTGTATGATACGTATCGAAAACCTCAGTGTCTCCTACAAAGAAACGTTGGCACTAAAGGATATTTCACTAGTGCTCCACGGACCAACTATTACCGGAATTATTGGTCCAAACGGTGCTGGAAAATCAACTTTATTAAAAAGTATGTTGGGAATTATCCCACACGAAGGTCAGGCCTTTCTCGATGACAAAGAAGTCAAGAAATCTTTACATCGAGTTGCCTATGTCGAGCAAAAAATCCATATCGACTACAATTTCCCTATCAAGGTCAAGGAATGTGTCTCACTGGGACTCTATCCATCTATCCCGCTCTTCCACACTTTAAAGGCCAGCCACTGGAAAAAAGTGGCGGATGCACTTGAAATCGTTGGACTCTCAGACTATGCTGATCGCCAAATCAGTCAGCTCTCTGGAGGACAATTCCAACGTGTTTTGATTGCCCGCTGCTTAGTGCAGGAAGCTGACTACATCTTTTTAGATGAGCCTTTTGTCGGGATTGACTCGATCAGTGAAGAGATTATCATGAATACACTGAGAGACCTTAAAAAAGCTGGTAAAACAGTTCTCATCGTCCATCATGACCTCAGCAAAGTCCCTCATTATTTCGACCAAGTTATGCTTCTCAATCGAGAATTGGTTGCTATTGGTTCAACTGAAGAAACCTTTACCGAAGTCAATCTTAAGAAGGCTTACGGTAGCAAACTCTTTTTCAATGGAGGTGACCTATGATAGTAGAATTTATCGATGGATTGCAACATTTCCATTTCCTACAAAATGCCCTGATAACAGCTATAGTCATCGGGGTGGTTGCTGGAGCCGTGGGATGTTTTATCATCTTACGTGGAATGTCTCTCATGGGGGATGCCATCTCTCACGCAGTTTTGCCCGGCGTAGCCCTTTCCTTTATCCTGGGAATTGATTTCTTTATTGGAGCAATCATCTTTGGCTTGATGGCTTCCATCATCATTACCTACATCAAGGGGAACTCTATCATCAAGAGTGACACTGCCATTGGTATTACCTTTTCATCTTTCTTAGCCTTAGGTGTCATCTTGATTAGTGTTGCCAAGAGTTCGACAGACCTCTTCCATATCCTTTTTGGGAATATCCTCGCTGTCCAAGATACGGACATGTGGATCACCATTGGTGTGGGGGCATTGATTCTCTTGATTATCGGGATTTTCTTTAAACAACTATTGATTACATCCTTTGACGAGCTTTTGGCTAAAGCCATGGGAATGCCTGTTAATTTCTATCACTATCTACTCATGGTGCTCTTGACCCTTGTGTCAGTCACTGCCATGCAAAGTGTTGGAACGATTCTTATCGTGGCCATGTTGATCACCCCAGCTGCGACGGCTTACCTTTATGCTAATAGCCTAAAGAGCATGATTTTTCTTTCATCAACCCTAGGGGCAACCGCTTCTGTTTTGGGACTCTTTATCGGCTATAGCTTCAACCTCGCAGCAGGATCCAGCATCGTGCTCACATCTGCCAGCTTCTTCTTAATCAGTTTCTTTATCTCTCCAAAGCAACGATACTTGAAACTAAAAAATAAAAAAATCAATAAATAAGGGGAAACCCTTCTGGAGGAATCTAATGAAAAAATTAGGTACATTGCTCGTTCTTTTTCTTTCTATCATTGGATTAGCTGCCTGTGCTAGTGGGAAAAAAGATACAGCATCTACAAACCAAAAACTAAAGGTTGTAGCGACTAACTCTATCATTGCTGATATTACTAAAAATATCGCTGGTGACAAGATTGATCTTCATAGTATCGTTCCTGTTGGTCAAGACCCACACGAGTACGAACCACTTCCTGAAGACGTAAAGAAAACTTCTGAGGCTGACCTCATTTTCTATAACGGTATCAACCTTGAAACAGGTGGCAATGCTTGGTTTACCAAATTGGTCGAAAATGCCAAGAAAACTGAAAACAAAGACTACTATGCAGTTAGTGACGGCGTAGATATCATCTACCTTGAAGGTCAAAACGAGAAAGGCAAAGAAGACCCACACGCTTGGCTCAACCTTGAAAATGGGATAATTTATGCTAAAAATATCGCTAAACAGTTGATTGCAAAAGACCCTAGCAACAAGGAATTCTACGAAAAAAATCTCAAAGACTATACTGAAAAGCTAGACAAACTGGACAAGGAAGCCAAAGAGAAATTTAACAATATCCCTGCTGAAAAGAAACTCATCGTAACCAGCGAAGGATGCTTCAAATACTTCTCTAAAGCCTACGGTGTCCCAAGCGCCTACATCTGGGAAATCAACACAGAAGAAGAAGGAACACCTGAACAAATCAAAACTTTGGTTGAAAAGCTTCGCCAAACAAAAGTTCCATCCCTCTTTGTTGAATCAAGTGTCGATGACCGTCCAATGAAGACTGTTTCACAAGACACAAATATTCCAATTTACGCACAAATCTTCACTGACTCAATCGCTGAAGAAGGTAAAGAAGGTGACAGCTACTACAGCATGATGAAATACAACCTTGACAAGATTGCTGAAGGTTTGTCTAAGTAATCCATTAAAAACGTCGTTCTCACATGAACAGGCGTTTTTTATCGCTTAATTTCCAGTCAAATCATTGGAAAAATCTGACAATTCTCGGTAAAATAAAAGAAAAAAGAATGGAGTAGTTTCATGACCACTTTTCTCGGAAATCCTGTAACCTTTACAGGTAAACAACTGCAAGTCGGAGACAAGGCACTTGACTTTTCTCTTACGACAACCGATCTCTCTAAAAAAACGCTAGCTGACTTTGATGGAAAGAAAAAAGTCTTGAGTGTTGTCCCTTCTATCGATACTGGTATCTGCTCAACGCAAACACGTCGATTCAACCAAGAACTAGCTAACCTTGACAACACTGTCGTTCTTACTGTTTCTATGGACCTACCATTTGCCCAAGGACGCTGGTGTGGGGCTGAAGGCCTTGACAATGCCATCATGCTTTCAGACTATTTTGACCATTCTTTCGGGCGCGATTATGCCCTCTTGATCAACGAATGGCATCTCCTTGCACGTGCTGTCTTTGTTCTCGATACTGACAATGTCATCCGTTATGTAGAATACGTTGACAATATCAACACGGAGCCAGACTTTGAAGCTGCTATTGCTGCAGTTAAAGAACTAGACTAAAATCACAAGCATTATGACAGAAAGCTAGAGAAATCTAGCTTTTTTTGGTATACTAGATGGAGAGAATGAACAAGAGGAAACGAATGACTCCAAATAAAGAAGATTATTTAAAATGTATTTATGAAATCGGTACGGACATGCAAAAAATCACCAACAAAGAGATTGCTGCCCGTATGCAGGTCTCTCCGCCTGCTGTAACAGAGATGATCAAACGCATGAAAAGTGAAAATCTCATCCTCAAGGATAAGGAGAACGGCTATCTATTGACAGATATTGGCCTCAAACTGGTCTCTGAGCTCTATCGTAAACACCGTTTGATTGAAGTCTTTCTAGTTCACCATCTAGACTATACTAGCGATCAGATCCATGAGGAAGCTGAGGTCCTAGAGCACACTGTATCTGACCTCTTCGTAGAGAGACTGGATAAACTACTGGGCTTCCCTAAAACCTGCCCCCACGGAGGAACCATCCCAGCTAAGGGAGAGCTCTTGGTCGAAATCAACAACCTGCCTTTAGTAGATACCAAAGAAGCCGGTACCTATCTCGTGACTCGGGTTCATGATAGCTTTGACCTGCTCAAATACTTAGATAAGCATGAGATTCATATCGGTGACCAAGTCAAAGTCAAACAGTTTGATAATTTTTCCAATACCTTTACACTGGTCAACAAAGGTGAAGACCTCCAAGTTAGCATCGATATCGCAAAACAACTCTATGTCGAAAAAATCAACTAAGCCCTTATTCCTGAAAGAAGTTCCTTTCAGGGATTTTTTATTATTTTAGTTGTAAGTTCCATTCGTTTGATGTAGAATGAAGCTAGATAAAAGAGGGAGGTCTTCCTATGAAAAAGCTCTTTAGAATCCATTTTGCAGCCATTGTAGTCAGCGATTTGCTACTGTTGGTAACTTTCAGACCCCGATACGAACTTTCTTTGGAGAGAGGCCTGATTTTTTGCTTCATTTTCATCCTTGCTCAAGGACTACTGCTATTTCGCTTGGTCAATCGACTCAAAAAACAGTTCTCTGAGATTTATCCTCAGATGAACAAAAAAATTCGCTTCTACTATTTAGGAGTGCTCATCAGCGATTTTCTATTATTTGTCTTTTTAGCCATCACTGACCCTCAATATTTCTACTCTCTTACTCCAGTCTTTACTTCCTGTCATTCTACTTTATATTATATGACGGCTAGCCACCTAAGAGAAAACTATCCCGACTTTTACAACAAACACATCGCCTTCTGGGAGTGTCTATAAACAAAAACCAAGCCAACTGGGCTTGGTTTTCTTATCTATTTTTAGTATCAAGAATGATGGTAACTGGCCCATCATTTACCAGCTCCACCTGCATATCCGCTCCAAAGATGCCTGTCTGAACAGGTACTTCCTGAGCTAGCTTTTGATTGAAAAACTCATAGAAGGCAGTTGCTATATCCGGCTTGGCTGCACCTGTAAAGGCGGGACGATTGCCTTTCTTGGTATCCGCAAAGAGGGTAAACTGGGAAATAGAAAGGATTTCCCCTTCAATATCCTTGACAGATAGGTTCATTTTCCCTTCCGCATCAGAAAAAATCCGCATGTTGACGAGCTTTCTCACAGCATAGTCCAAATCTTCCTCTTGGGCCTCTGGACCAACACCGACCAGCAATAAGAGTCCCTGATTGATCTTTCCATGAACCTGACCTTCGATACTGACTTGAGCTTTTTTAACCCGTTGGATAATGATTTTCATAATAGCCTTTCTAGTAAGAGCTAGGACAATTAGCCATTAGTCCGTTTGACGGAGTAAACCTCTGGCACACTCTTAATCTTATCCACGACTGTGGTCAGTGTAGAGAGGTTGGAAATACCAAAGGAGACATGGATATTAGCAAATTTCATATCCTTAGTTGGCTGAGCATTAACGGTTGAGATATTCTTGGTCGTGTTTGAGAGAACTTGTAAAACATCATTTAAGAGCCCTGTACGGTTGAGACCATAGATATCGATGTGGGCAGTGTATTCCTTGCTTGAGAATTGATCTTCCCACTCCACATCAAGGAGACGTTGCTCGTAGTTTTCTTGGGCACGGAGATTCATACAGTCCACACGGTGAATAGCTACACCGCGTCCCTTAGTAATGTAGCCGACAATGTCGTCACCCGGCACTGGATTGCAACACTTGGCAATCCGAACTAGGAGACCTGAAGCACCTTCAATGACCACGCCACCCTCATGCTTAACCTTGAGGGTTTCTTTGTTCTCAACCTTAACTTCGCCACCTTTGACAAGCTCTTCTGCTTCTGCCTTGGCCTTAGCGCGTTCTTCCTCACGACGTTCCTTTTCGGTCAATCGGTTAAAGACGGTAATAGCGCCAATTTCTCCAAAACCAATGGCTGCATAGAGAGCTTCCTCTGTCTTGTAGCTGGTCTTTTGAAGGACCTCGTCCATATGACGCTTGTCCATGAATTTATTGGCTACATAGCCGTTTTCTTGGAACTGGGCCATCAACATCTCACGGCCCTTGTTAACGGATAATTCCTTGTCTTGATTTTTAAAGAACTGACGAATCTTGTTGCGCGCCTTGCTGGTCTTGACCATGTTGAGCCAGTCACGACTTGGACCAAAGGAGTTGGGATTGGTGATAATTTCAACCTGATCCCCTGTCTTGAGCTTGGTTGTCAGTGGAACCATACGGCCATTGACCTTGGCACCAGTCGCTTTTTCACCGACTTTGGTATGGATTTCATAGGCAAAGTCAATCGGTCCTGAATCTTTTGGCAGGGAGCGAACCGCACCATCAGGAGTAAAGACGTAAATCTCCTCCGCCAGATAGTTTTCTTTAACAGAGTCCACAAATTCCTTGGCATCATCAGCCTGGTCTTGGAGCTCCATCATCTCCTTGATCCAGTTCATCCCAATAGCAGATTCCTTGCTGTTGACCTGCCCTTTAATGCCTTTCTTATAAGCCCAGTGAGCTGCTACCCCGTACTCAGCCACTTCGTGCATTTCCTTAGTCCGAATCTGGAATTCAATCGGCCCTTTTGGCCCATAAACAGTTGTATGGATAGACTGGTAACCATTGGCCTTACGATTGGCGATATAGTCTTTGAAGCGGCCTGGCATAGGTTTCCAAAGTTCATGCACATAACCCAGCATAGCATAGACATCACTCTGGGTATCTAAGATACAGCGAATGGCAATCAGGTCATAAATTTCCTCAAAGCGTTTCTTCTTATCCTGCATCTTGCGGTAGATCGAATAGATATGCTTAGGACGACCATAGATTTTCCCTTTGAGATTGCGTTCGGTAGCATAGTCCTCCAACTTGGTTACGACTTCGTCGACCAGAGCCTCACGTTCTCTGCGCTTTTCCTTCATCATGTGGGTGATCTTGTAAAACTCAGTTGGATTGAGATAACGGAAAGATAGGTCTTCCAACTCCCACTTGACACTGGAAATCCCTAGACGATGAGCAAGTGGTGCGTAAATTTCCATGGTTTCTCTGGAAATCCGTTCTTGCTTGTCCTTTCGCAGGTGTTTAAGAGTCCGCATATTGTGCAAACGGTCCGATAATTTAACCAAGATAACGCGGATATCCTCTGACATGGCCATAAGCATCTTGCGGTGATTTTCAGCCAATTGTTCCTCGAGTGATTTGTACTCAACCTTACCAAGCTTGGTCACCCCATCAACGATAATCCGAACATCATGACCGAACTCTCTCTCCAGATCATCCAGTGTCGCATCTGTGTCTTCAACCACGTCATGCAAAAAACCACAGGCAACGGTTACGGCATCCAGCTTGAGCTTAGCCAAAATGCCTGCTACCTGAATGGGATGGATAATATAGGGCTCTCCTGATTTCCGAAACTGCCCACTATGACAATCAACTGCGTAAATCAATGCTTTTTGTACAAAAGCAACGTCTTCCTTTGTTAAATATTCTCTCGTTAAAGCGACTACCTGATCGCCCGTCAAATTCACTTCTTTCGGCATCTATACTCTCCAATTCTTCCTACCATTTTATCACTTTTTTAAGGATATGAAAACTAGAAAAGCTCTGTTTTTATGCCAATACCAATCATTAAAAAAACACTGCCAGATTTCTCTAGTAGTGTTTTGACATTTCATTTGCTTAGTAGACTGTTTTTTCAGTTTCTACGTCGAAGAAGTGTGCTTTGTTCAAGTCAAATCCAAGTTCAACTGTTGCACCTGTTTGCAAGTAGTCACGAGCATCCACTTTGGCAACAAATTCGTCTTTACCAACTTGGCAGTAAAGGTGAGATTCTGAACCAAGCAATTCTGATACTGAGATAGTAGCTTTGACAACTGATTCTGGGAATGTTTCAAGGAAAGCAGGTTCTGCATTCACATCTTCTGGACGGATACCGAAAATCAATTCTTTTCCTTCGTAGCCTTTGTCACGAAGAACTTTCAAAGCACCTTCTGGCACTTTCAAACGGAAACCGTCAGAAACAATTTCGCTACCAACCAATTTCACATTGATGAAGTTCATAGCTGGGCTTCCGATAAATCCTGCTACAAATTTGTTAACTGGGTTTTTGTAAACTTCTTGAGGGGTACCGATTTGTTCAACACGTCCGATAGTACCTGTACCAGCAGGGTTCTTAGTTGCTGACATGATAACGATGCGATCTGCAAGAGTCATCGCTTCTGTTTGGTCGTGAGTTACGTAGATAGTTGTAGCTCCGATACGACGGTGAATCTTCGCAATTTCAGCACGCATAGATACACGAAGTTTGGCATCCAAGTTTGACAAAGGTTCGTCCATCAAGAACACTTTTGCATCACGGACGATAGCACGACCCATGGCAACACGTTGACGTTGACCACCTGAAAGGTCAGCTGGTTTACGATCCAAGAATTCTTTCAAACCAAGGATTGCTGCTGCTTCTTGCACACGTTTGTCGATGTCTTCTTTGCTGTACTTACGCAATTTCAAACCGAAAGCCATGTTGTCATATACAGTCATGTGTGGGTAAAGAGCGTAGTTTTGGAATACCATGGCGATGTCACGGTCTTTTGGAGCTACGTCGTTGACAACCACGCCATCGATAGATGCAGTACCTTCTGTGATGTCTTCAAGACCAGCAATCATACGAAGAGTTGTTGATTTACCACATCCTGAAGGACCTACGAAAACGATAAATTCTTTGTCTTTGATGTCCAAGTTGAAGTCTTCAACTGAATAGTGTTCGCTGTTTGGATATTTTTTGTAAATATTTTTAAGATTTAATTCTACCATCGAGGTGAACTCCTTTTGTCTTTTGATAGTTTTATTATAGATGAAAACGTTTTACATTTCTATGGCAAGGTGACCAAAAAAATAAAAAAGTTCTGTGCAACTTGCACAAAACTTTAAAGAATATCTGGTAAAATCAACTGATAACACAAGGTAAGATCCGTTAACTCCTTCAACTGAAGTCCTGTCAATTCTTCCCATTTGTCAATCTTGTATTGGAGAGAATTGCGATGTAGATAGAGTTGCTGGGCTGTTTTAGTTAGGACAGCACTATTTTCCCAGAGAGAAAGGATAATTTCCTGAATCTGATCCTGATCCAAAATCATCTGGTGCAGACATTCTTTAATGACTCTCAGGTCCACAATCCTTTCTCCCATACTCCAAAGATAGAGTTGTGAAAAGGTGTGTACACCTTGATGACCTTGACGCCACCATGTCTTAAACAAATCCCGCTCCGCTTTGATTAAGTCTGATAGGGCTTGATAGCCTATCTGAGACCACACCTGCCCCAACATGATAGACAGACGAAGGCCAAAGTCATACTCAACCGCTTCAATCGTATCAGATAAGATTGAGCGGACAGAGGTATACTTATCTTGTTGAAGAACAAATACATAATCCTGAGCCCCGACCTGCAATACTGTCTGGCAGTTGGGAAAGAGGGTCTGCATCATATCCAGCCAAGAGGCTAGATTTTCCTGTTGGTAATAAGACAGATGGCAATAAACCAGCTGAATTTTTTTAAATGCTTGCGGTGCCTGCCCCTTCCCCTCAATCAGATAGGGATACCAAGGATTGAGCGAACGAGCCTGCTCCTGCTGGGTCAAAAGGGCAATTAACTGCTTTTCACGTTCAGTGAGATTGGTCTCCTCCAGTAAAATCCACTGTTGAGAAGTCAGAGGAAGTGTAAGATATCCTAGTTTCTCTATTGGCTGATCTGAAATCTGAGCCTCAGGAAACCAGTCTAGTAATTCTTTTGCAAGCATTTCTACGCCTCCACTTTTTGGATACACCACGAAATCAAGGTCTCTAGACGCTCCATATCTTCAGTCAGATGAAGATAACCCATGACCGCTTCAAAGCCAGTCGACATCCGATAAGTTACGACATCCGCATTTTTAGCCTTTGTGTGGCTATTGGTATTGCGCCCACGTTTATAGATTTCTTCTTCTTTTTCCGTTAAAACTTGCTCCTCCAACATCAGGGAAATCAGGCGAGCCTGAGCCTTGGCCGATACATACTTGGTCGCCTCTTGGTGAAGTTTATTGGGCTTGGTCATGCCTTTTAGGATGAGGTGACGGCGAATATACATAGAATACACCGCATCCCCTTCAAAGGCTAGAGCAATTCCGTTAATGAGATTGACATCAATCACGTGTCCACCTCACTCCATCTTTGGTGTCAAGGAGCTTAATCCCTTGAGCAGCCAGTTGGTCACGGATTTGGTCTGCTGTCGCAAAGTCACGATTAGCACGCGATTCTTGGCGTTTTTGGATCAAGGCTTCAATTTCTGCATCCAAAACTTCCTCAACAAAGACAATTCCGAAGACTTCTAACATGGCCGCAAGAGCTTCCTTAACACTTGCATCATAGTTGCCTGAATTGATCCATTTGGCCATTTCAAAAATAACTGTGATACCATTGGCAGCGTTGAAATCCTCATCCATAGCGGCAACAAACTTATCTTTAAAAGCCTGTAACTCTTGAGCATCTACAGTCCCAGAAAATGGTTGCTCATAGGTGTTCTTTAGATACTTGAGATTGGTCTCGGCATCACGCACTGCTTTTTCTGTAAAGTTGATCGGCTTGCGGTAATGCTGAGTCGCAAAGAAGAAACGAAGTACTTGCCCATCAATGGTCTTAAGAGCATCATGCACGGTAATAAAGTTGCCCAAGGACTTGGACATCTTGACATTATCGATATTGACAAAACCATTGTGCATCCAGTAGTTGGCAAAGATCTTGCCTGTTTTGGCTTCTGACTGGGCAATTTCGTTGGTATGGTGAGGAAACTCCAGATCAGCTCCCCCACCGTGGATATCAATGGTATCGCCCAAAATCTCTGTTGACATGACCGAACACTCGATATGCCAGCCCGGACGACCAGGTCCCCAAGGACTGTCCCAAGAAATCTCGCCTGGTTTTACAGCTTTCCAAAGGGCAAAGTCTACAGGATTTTCCTTGCGAGCCGTTTCTTCATCGGTACGACCTGATGCACCTAGCTCCAAATCTTCCAAGGTTTTGTTAGCCAACTTAGCATAGTTATGGGATTTTTCCACTCGGAAGTAAACATCTCCTTGACTCTCGTAGGCATAACCTTTTTCAATCAAGTCTTCCACAAAACGAATGATGTCAGCCATAAACTCTACTACACGCGGATGACGAGTCGCAGGTTTCACGCCCAAAGCCGTCACATCCTCACGAAAGGCAGCGATGTACTTGTCCGCAACCTCCAGAGGCGTGATACCTTCTTCCTTGGCACGGTTGATAATCTTATCGTCTACATCCGTGAAATTGGAAATATAGGCAACTTCGTAGCCACGGTATTCGAAATAACGACGAATGGTATCAAAAGCTACTGTTGAGCGGGCATTGCCGACATGGATATAGTTGTATACAGTTGGCCCACAGACATACATCTTAACCTTGCCGTCCTCAATAGGTACAAATTCTCGCAAATCACGAGACATGGTGTCATAAATTTTAATCATGCGGTCCACTCCCTTCTCTATTTCTGACTTTTTCGGCTGAAAACCAGCTCTGCAAAAGGGCCAAATTGTCTGAGGCTATCCAGTTGGTAAAAGCGCTGCCCTTCCTCTTGAGTAAAGAGGGGAACTCCCTTTCCTAGGATAAGGGGCGCTATCTGAATAATGAGGTGGTCGAAAAGATCCGCATCCAAGAGCGGTCCTACCAAGGAATTACCACCAATCACAAAGACATTTTTGCCTTTGTCAATCTGTTGAACAAAGTCCACCACATCCCCAGCTACTGGCTGGTAATTGCTGACAGGCAGGTGCCTATCATGTGTAAAGACATAGTTTTCCGTAGCTTGATAAAAACTTTCTACATCTTGCAAATCTTGGATTTCCTCAAAGGTCCGCTTGCCCATGATGGTGATATCCATTTGCCTGTAAAAGTCATCATAGCCTGTATCCTCTACAGAACCAAGCTGATGCAGCCAGTCTATCCTGTGCTGACTGTCTGCCAAGTAGCCATCCATGGTGATACAGCCGTAAAAATATACTGCCATTCTTGTAGTTACCTTTCTAGTTCCTCGGCTATTATCAAAGCGATAGTGAAAAAAGTCATGGCATCAGCTGTCCGCTCTTCATGGCGGGCATCCCAGATTCGGTTATGATGATCCACATAGTCAGCTGTGTAGAAGAACTGATAGACTTTACTCTTGCGAAATTGACTCCAAGCCATGATAGCTGAAGCTTCCATGTCCACCACTTTGGCTCCAGCAGCCAAGCGACGCTTGACCTTATCAGGCGTTTCTCGATAAAAGGCATCAGTCGTCCAAGACTTGGTGCGGATATGTTCGATATTGTGCTTGTCAAAGATGGCTTCCAGCTCGATCAGCAGAGACTCGTCATAGGCGACTTCGTCACCCGGTGGGGCATAGTGATAGCTAGTTCCTTCATCACGCAATGCAGCTGCAGGCAGAATAATCTTGTCAGCCTCAATTGAGCGGTCCAAAACGCCACAGGAACCTAAAATGATGAAATTTTTGAAGCCTCTGGCCGCCAACTCCTCCAGCTGGCCGACTATCATGGGAGCCCCAATTGGAGCCAACATAACTGCTAGCTTGCTAGGTCCTTGGCCATAAATATACCATGGATGATGGCCGTTTATGCTTTTCAAATAGCCTCCCTGATAGACATTTTCTGACTCAATCAAACGTTTCAGAATCTCGCCATTAAAGGACAGGATGATGGTTTCGCACACCTCACCCTTGTCAGGGACTGGCTTTTCAGTTGGCTCAATAACTGCTGCTACATCTTCAAATTCCTCTAATAGCATAACTTCTCTTTCTTTAAGGCTTCAGCAAATCCGCCTTCATTTTATTTAGACGGCGCAGTTTGGTCTCATCTTTTTTGGCTTCACTGATATAATGAGCCCATTCACGCTGGTGGCTAGGTGGCAGTTTAATAAAGCGCTCCTTAGCAAGACCATCCAAGCGTTCTTGCAACTCAAGAACTGCCTGGTTCAAAATTGCATCTGATAAATCTGACATAGTTCTTACCTCCTGTCATACTTCACCTCGATAACTTTGCTACCCTATCCTACAGACTTGATGAATGGTGACTGGCTTCACGGGCATGTTCTAGCTTGTCTAGATAGTATTCTCGTTTTTCTTCAACTTCGTGGATCATCGGCTCATCTTTCTGTCCATGAACTCGGACGATCTTAGCTGGGATTCCGACAACTGTCACATCGCTCGGAACATCTGCCACAACCACTGCACCCGCCCCAACTTTGGCTTTCTCTCCAATTTCAATAGGGCCAATCACCTGAGCATGGGCTGAAATCAGCGCCCCTTTTCGGACAGTCGGATGGCGTTTACCAACATCCTTCCCTGTTCCACCAAGAGTCACTCCGTGATAGAGAAGAACGCCTTTTTCAACAATCGCCGTCTCTCCAATCACCAAGCCTGAGCCATGGTCGATAAAAACACCTGATTCTATCTGAGCACCCGGATGAATCTCTATCTGAGTCCAAAAGCGCCAAAACTGACTATGCAGCCGAGCCAGGAGTTTGAAGCCGTGCTTCCAGAGAAAATGCGAGAAACGGTGGGCAGCTAAGGCCTTGACACCTGGATAAGTCAGCAAAACTTCCAAACTGTTGCGTGCCGCTGGATCATTTTCTTTTACAATATCAATGGTTTCGCGCCACCATCCCATACATTTCTCCTTTTCTTATTCTGAATCTTTTGGTGTTTCTGTAAATTCTTTCTTAGGTTTGTGGTCCTTGTGATGACGTGGACGGTGAGGTCGCTCAGACTTTTCGCCTTTTTCATCATGATCAGGTTTTGGAGGACGAGGAAGAAGAGCCTTCATAGAGGCATCGATACGGCCTTTTTCATCAATCTTGATAACCTTAACGTCGACTTCATCACCGATAGCTACCAAATCTTCGACACGGTTGGTACGAGTCCAAGCCATTTCAGAAATGTGCACAAGTGCATCTGTCTTATCAAAGAGGTTGACAAAGGCACCAAATTTCTCGATACGAACAACCTTAGCATGGTAAACTTCATCCACTTTGGCTTCACGAACCAAGCCAGCGATGATTTCTTTGGTTCGGTTAATAGCAGCTTGGTCGCTAGAGTAGATAGAAACATTACCTTCTTCGTCGATATCAATCTTAACGCCTGTTTCAGCGATAATTTTGTCGATGGTTTCTCCACCCTTACCGATGACAATCTTGATCTTGTCCACATCAATCTTGATAGTATCAATTTTCGGTGCAGTTGGAGCCAATTCTGGACGAACTTCTGGAATAGTTGCTTCAATCACATCAAGGATTTCAAAACGAGCTTTCTTGGCTTGAGCAAGGGCCTCAGTCAAGATTTGTGCAGTAATCCCTTGGATCTTGATATCCATTTGAAGGGCTGTAATCCCGTCACGAGTACCGGCAACCTTAAAGTCCATGTCTCCAAAGTGGTCTTCCAAACCTTGGATATCTGTCAATACAGTGTAGTTATTTCCATCTGAGATAAGTCCCATGGCAATACCAGCTACTGGCGCCTTGATTGGCACACCACCAGCCATAAGGGCGAGCGTTCCCGCACAGATAGAGGCTTGAGAAGATGAACCGTTTGATTCTAACACTTCAGCTACCAAGCGAATCGCGTATGGAAATTCTTCCAAACTTGGCAAGACTTGAGCAAGAGCACGTTCACCGAGAGCCCCATGACCAATTTCACGACGACCAGGCGCACCGTAACGACCAGTTTCCCCTACAGAGTATTGAGGGAAGTTATAGTGGTGCATAAAGCGTTTCTTGTACTCTGGATCCAAACCATCAATGATTTGAGTTTCACCCATTGGAGCCAAAGTCAAAACTGAAAGAGCCTGAGTTTGTCCGCGAGTGAAGAGACCTGAACCGTGCACACGAGGAAGGAAGTCAACAACCGCATCCAAAGGACGGATTTCATCGACCTTACGCCCGTCAGGACGCACCTTGTCTTCTGTAATCAAACGGCGCACTTCAGCGTGTTCCATTTGTTCCAAGATTTCAGCCACATCACGCATAATACGGTCAAATTCTTCGTGGTCTGCATATTTTTCTTCATACACCGCAGTCACTTGGTCTTTAACTGCTTGAGTCGCAGCTTCTCGAGCCAATTTTTCTTCTACTTGGACAGCTTTTTGGAGGTCACTGTTGTAGGCTGCGATGATTTCAGCCTGCAAGTCAGCGTCTACATGAAGCAATTCCACTTCTGCTTTTTCCTTACCAACTGCCGCAACGATTTCTTCTTGGAAGGCAATCAATTCTTTGACTGCTTCGTGCCCTTTGAGAAGGGCTTCCAACATGATTTCTTCTGACAATTCTTTGGCACCAGACTCTACCATGTTGATGGCGTGTTTGGTACCAGCTACTGTCAATTCAAGGAGAGATTGCTCTGCTTGTTCTTGCGTAGGGTTGATGATGATTTGACCATCTACATAGCCCACTTGCACCCCAGCAATTGGTCCGTCAAACGGAATATCTGAGATAGAAAGTGCCAAGGATGAACCAAACATAGCCGCCATTGGAGCAGAGGCATTTTCATCATAAGAAAGGACGGTGTTGATAACTTGGACTTCGTTACGGAAACCTTCCGCAAACATAGGACGGATTGGACGGTCAATCAAACGCGCTGTCAAAGTCGCATCTGTTGAAGGACGTCCTTCACGTTTCATAAAGCCACCAGGAAACTTCCCAGCCGCATACATTTTTTCTTCGTAGTTGACTTGAAGAGGGAAGAAATCCCCAGTTGCCATTTTCTTAGACATAACGGCAGCAGTCAAGACAGTTGACTCACCGTAACGCACGACAACAGAGCCATTTGCTTGCTTAGCAACCTGACCAGTCTCTACAATTAACTCACGACCAGCAAAAGTCGTTTGAAACACTTGTTTTGTCATTTTAATCCCCTTTGGATTGATGAAATTATACGCCTTGCCTACAAAGATCAAGATACTAAAGTCGCAAAAAGCAAAGTAAAAATAGGAAACTGGCGAAGTCTTCGATAAAGACAAGACAGTTTATCTTTTTTACACAGCTTTTCGGCCGTGTTCAATTACTCATGATTGCATAAATTAACGCAGTGTGCGATGCACACCAGGAAATCTATCTTTTTCACTAGGGATTTAGCCCGTGTTCAACTATCAAGATACAAATCATTAGAAAGGTTTGATGCTAAAGCATCTAATCCTTTCACGCTAATCGCTATTAGGCGATTAGCTAAATACTTTACTAACTCTCTCGTCAAATAACATCGATTTGACTCGTTCGTGTCGCTCAAACTAAATACTGAAAAGAACAAATTATGAAAAAATTTCTATCATAAAATTGAGAATCGACAAAGCCTTTAAAACTTTTATACCCTCATCTTTGTATCAAGTACGTACAGAGTCTATTTTATCATATTTTTCTTAAAAAGTGCGGGCTTTTCTATTAAAAAGGAACCATTCCCCTCACCTGAGAAGAATGGTTTGCTTTTTATTATCCTAAAGACTGATGGTTGAACAAGGCATGGGTTGCTTGGTGGATGTATTTTGCTGTTTCAGCATTGTTCATGGTGTAGAGATGCACACCAGCAACATCCTGAGTTACCAAGTCCACGATCTGATCCACGGCATAGGCAAGTCCTGCTGCTCTGAGCGACTCAGGGTCATGCTCATACTTGTCTAAGATGGCCTTAAATTTACGTGGAAGATGGATATTCTCACAAGTCTTCAAGAGACGAAGCGCTTGATTTCGATTCAGAATTGGCATAATCCCCGCATGAATAGGAACATCAATCCCTGCCAAGGTACACTTGTCTTGAAAATCGTAGAAGCGCTCATTGTCAAAGAAAAGTTGCGTTACGAGACTGGAACAACCTGAATCCACTTTCTTCTTGAGGTTTTGAATATCCGAGATTTGGTTTGGAGAGTCAGGGTGTCCCTCTGGATAACAAGCACCAACAATATCAAAGTGAGGGGCTTGTTCCTTGATGAACTCGATCAAATCCGTTGCGTAGCGGAAATCCTTTTGTGGCTCCACATCAGGGATAATATCCCCACGCAAGGCCAAGATTTTCTGTACCCCAACCTTATCCAAGTCTGCAATGGTTTCAGCAACTTTGTCCTTGGTCAGATAGATAGCTGGCAAGTGGGCAATGGTTGGAATCGCCAAGTCATTCTGGATAAAGTCAGCCAAACGAACCGTTGTTTCCTTGATATTAAATTTATTATTGCTGGCAGTCACACTGATAAAGTGCGGTGTCAGCTCCCGCATATCCTGCAAGGCTGAAATAATTTTATCATTACCCACAGCTGGGTTTGGAGGGAACACTTCAAATGAAAGTGACGGAGTTTGGCGTGACATAATCATTATCCTTTTCTTTTTGATTTCATGATTGCTGAGCCAGCTAGGGCCAAGCAGTTCCTTGATCAGTCAGTGTCAAGAGAGAAATCTTATCTTACAATTTCTCACGCGCAGCTTTAGCTGCTTCGACAAGGCGGATCAAGCTTTCTTTTGTTTCTGGAATACCACGTGTTTTCAAACCACAGTCAGGGTTGATCCAAACTTTCTTGCTTGGAACTTTGGCAAGAATAGCATCGATTGTGTGGTCGATTTCGCCTTCATTAGGCACACGAGGAGAGTGGATATCGTAAACCCCAGGTCCCACTTCTGTTTGGAAGTTTTTCGCTTTGAGTTCGTCCAAGATTTCAAGGTTTGAACGGCTTGCTTCAAAGGAAATAACGTCCGCATCCATGTTGTCGATAGCTGGGATGATATCTGTAAATTCTGAGTAACACATGTGGGTGTGGATTTGAGTGTCTGGCGCTACTGTAGAGTGTACCAAGCGGAAGGCTGGAATAGCCCAGTCAAGGTAGTCTTCATACCAGTCGCTACGACGGAGTGGCAATTTCTCACGAAGAGCAGCCTCGTCGATTTGGATGATTTTCACACCTGCAGCTTCAAGGTCAAGAACTTCATCCTTAATAGCAAGGGCGATTTGAAGAGTTGAGTCCTTGATAGAGATGTCTTCACGTGGGAATGACCAGTTAAGGATAGTAACAGGTCCTGTCAACATACCTTTAACAGGTTTGTCAGTACGGCTTTGTGCGTAGCTAGACCATTTGACAGTGATAGGGTTAAGACGAGTTACATCACCCCAGATGATTGGTGGTTTCACCCCACGCATACCGTATGATTGTACCCAACCATTCTTAGAGAAGAGGTAACCGGACAAGTTTTGACCGAAGTACTCAACCATGTCGTTACGCTCGAATTCACCGTGTACAAGTACGTCAAATCCAACTTCTTCTTGCCATTTGATCCATTCGTCGATTTGCTCTGCCAAGAACTTGTCATAGTCTTCTGCTGACAACTCTCCCTTACGGAAGGCCAAACGTTTGGCACGAACTTCCTTAGTTTGAGGGAATGAACCGATGGTTGTTGTTGGAAGATCTGGAAGTTTGAATGCTTCTTCTTGAATAGCTTCACGTTCTGCAAAGGCTGGCAAACGAGTGTAGTCTGCTTCTGTCAATCCAGCGATACGCGCACGAAGTTCTGCATTTTCACCCACACGTTCAGTCGCAAAGAGTTCTTTGTTAGCTGCAAGAGCTTCTGCGCCTTGACCATTGCGGATAGCATCCAAATCACGAATCTCATCCAATTTTTCAACTGCAAAGGCAAAGTGGTTCAAGATAGCTGGTTCAAATTCTTCGTTAGCTGTTGTAAATGGCACATGAAGAAGTGAGCATGAGCTTGTCAAAACAATGTTTTCAGCTGGGATTTGCTCAAGAACAGCCAAGCTCTTTTCGTAGTTGTTGCGCCAGATATTTTTACCATTGACGATACCTGCATAAAGAGTCTTGTCTGCTGGGAAACCACCTTTAACGAGTTCAAGAGTTTTCTTACCTTCAACGAAGTCCAAACCAATGGCATCTACTGGCAAGTTCACAAGATCAGTGTAGACATCACGAACATCACCGAAGTAAGTTTGAAGCAAGACTTCAAGACCTTTTTTGTCAGCCAAAAGCTTGTTGTAGAGGTTCAAGAAGAGAGCTTTTTCTTCAGCTGTCAAATCTTTTACAAGAGCAGCTTCGTCGAGTTGGATGCGAGTCGCACCAAGCTCCGCCAATTTAGCAAAAACTTCTTGGTATGCAGCCACTAAGCTATCTACGAAGTCTTCAGCTTTCACGCCTTCTTCAAAGTCTGACAATTGAAGGAAAGTGAATGGACCTACAAGAACAGGACGAGTGTTGAGACCAAGTTCTTTTGCTTCTTGGAACTCATCAAAGATCTTGTGACCAGCCAATTTAACTTGAGTGTCTTTTTCAAATTTAGGAACGATGTAGTGGTAGTTGGTGTTGAACCATTTCTTCATCGGAAGGGCACGAACATCCCCTTTTTCTCCTTGGTAACCACGTCCCAAAGCAAAGTAACGCTCAAGGTCAGACAAGTCCAAGTTTTGAACTGAAGCAGGTACCACGTTGAAAAGGAAAGCTGCATCTAGGAAGTTGTCATAGTGAGAAAAGTCATTTGAAGGGATTTCAGTGATGCCTTTTTCTTTGACAATGTTCCAGTGTTTAGCACGCAAGTCTTTTGCTGCTGCCAAGAGTTCTTCTTCTGAGATTTCTTTTCTAAAGTATTTTTCAGTTGTAAATTTTAATTCGCGGAATTCGCCCAAACGAGGGAAACCGATGATCGTAGTTGACATGATGTGTCCTCCAAAATTTGTTGTTGAAACTATCTTAACAGAAAAGAAAGGGTCTGTATAATTGTAAATAATTAGGCTTTGATATAGTTTGAAACTATATCATTCTTTTGGACAAAAGAAAAAGACTTGAGACCAGCGTCTCAAATCCTTTGTATCGCTTGTTTTGTGGCTGTATTTTAGTTGGAATGCTCAAACAAGCTATTGACGATTCTTATAAGTGACTATGGCTTGTTATTAGAAAAGACTATAGGTCAGTTTAATCAACTTTTTTCCTGTTCAAGTGGGACGACTGCTAGTGTCTTTCCTAAACTGGCTAAAACTCTTAAGACCGTATCCAACTGAGGACTGGTCTTTCCTGTCTCCATCCTAGCTATGACAGGCTGGCTTACTCCACTGAGTTCTTCTAGCTTTTTCTGACTGATACCTTGCTCATGTCTAGCTTCTATCAACTCACTCATGATGGCCACTCGCATATCACTTTCAAGGATTTCCTCCTTGGTAAAGAGTTCTTTTCGGACATCCTTCCAATTACTCCCAATGGCGCTATTTTTCATCACTTAACCCTCTTTCTTTTAAGTCCTTCAGTTCACGCTTGGCTTTATCAATCTCTCTCCTAGGAGTTTTCTGAGTCTTTTTAACAAAATGATGTAAAAGAACAAAACTCCCATCAAACCACGCTACAAATAAAATCCTATCCCTCAGAGGTCTTAGTTCCTAAATTTCATCTTCCAAATGTTTGATATAGGGTTCACCAGCTCTAGTCCCATGCTGACTCAACAACTCAATATAGTCATTTAATTTATTGAGTTTGATGCGACTATCCTTACTTTTCTGACTAGCCAATTCTCTCATATAATCTAAGACTGGCTCATTTCCATTTTTGTCCTTATAGAAGTAAATTGTATGCACCAAGTAGCCTCTTTCTAATTAAATTATAACTCAAAAGTTATTAAAAGCAAATTCTAATATTCATAAAAAGGAGACCTTAGAATCATTCTAAAGGTCTCATCTTTATTATTCGAAAAAATTACGAGAAGAGTTATAATGTGGAGCTAATCCTGACTCTTACACCAACTCAATGCCTTTCTCTCGGAGATTAGCCAGACATTCCTCATAGTATCCTGCATCATGCTCACTGTAGACGGGATTGTCCAACTTCTCCTCAGGCAAGTCTTCATAGGGAGGGCAGGTTTTGCCACGGTAGTCCTTGTCCAGCCACTCTGGACTGACATTGTAGCCACGGCCAGCCATCTCCTCCATGATCAAGCGATGATAGGCATAGAGACGATAGGGCGAGTGGGTAAAGACATAGTCCACCGTCGCATGCTTTCTGCCCCAGCCATTGCCACGCAGGGCGCAGCACTCTCGATGTTGCCCCAAGAGCTGCGGACGGGGAAGTTGTGAAATCAAAGCCTCATGCCAAAGTCTCATGGGTGTCTCCTTTCAGTAAAGTCGAATGTTGCAAGTAGGTATTGGGATAGCGATTAAGCAAGTCTCGAGTCTTAGCAATCAAGTCTTCCTTGGAAGCCTGACCAAAGCGATAGCGATCAAGCAAGAGCATATAGTCCTTGCGCTCAACATCTGTCGCTTTCTTTTTGAAATAGCCCCAAATATGCTGAAAGGCATTGCAAACCTGACCCCTGTGTTCTGGGATCTGGCAGGCACGGTCAATCATCTCTTGAACCTGACTCAGCTCCACCTGTTCATTCTTCAAGTATTGGCGAATCTCATTGTAAATATTGCTGGAATGGCTCAAAACGAGGTATTTGTTTCTAGCCCAGAGTTGTTGGCACTGGGATTTTTGGTTAATTTGTTCCATGTTTCTCCTTACTTTCTATCCGTTTCCAGGAAATATGGAAACAAAGTTGTATCCTAAAAATGAGCGAATTATGAGCGAATCAATTACACTCATCACCCTTTAAAGTTTTTCAAAAACTCTTTGAGCTCAGCATCAGCTTCTGGTGTGGTTCCGTGGAGTTGGTTCAACATTTCAAGTAGAGAAGCTGTTTGGCTTTCGATAGCTTGATTTGTCTCGTTAATCTTGCTGACGATATCAGTTAGTGGTTCAACTTCTTCTTCCTCAAAGGTATCTACATAGCGAGGGATATTGAGGTTATAGTCATTTTCGACAATTTCTTCATAGCTCGCCAGATGGGCAAACTTATCCATCTCCTCACGAGACTTGTAGGCTTCCAGAATCTTCTCGATATGGGCATCCGTCATGATATTTTGGTTTTTGCCCTTATCAAACTCCTTAGAGGCATCGATAAAGTAGACATCACGATTGGTACGATTCTTTTTGAGAATGATAACCGTAGTCGGAATGCTGGTGTTAAAGAAGATATTGGCTGGTAGACCGATAACCGTGTCAATAGCTCCTTCTTCTAACAAGGCCTTGCGAATGGTTCCCTCCGCATTGCCACGGAAAAGAACACCGTGAGGAAGGACGATAGCCATGACCCCATTATCCTGCTTGAGGTGGTAATATCCATGCAGGAGAAAGGCAAAGTCAGCCTTAGACTGGGGTGCCAGTTTCCCAAAAGGAGAGAAACGAGGATCATTCAGGAAGCCAGAGCTTGCTGACCACTTGGCAGAGTATGGAGGGTTCATGAGAACACCGTCAAAGTTGGTCGGTTCCTGTGTCGGCCAGTCTTCATCCAGTGTATCGGCATTGTGGAGAAATTGATTCTCAACTGGAACCCCGTGTAGGATCATATTCATCCGTGCTAGGTTATAAGTCGAGGTATTGAGCTCCTGACCAAAGTAGACAACTGTCTGCGGTTTATGAGAATATTTCTTGGCATTAAGCAAAAGAGAGCCAGACCCCATAGTCGCATCATAGATAGTAAAACCTAGCTGGTCTTCACGACCCAAAAAGGCAATCTGAGTCATAAGCTTGGCAACAGGCTGAGGCGTATAGAACTCACCAGCTTTCTTACCCGAGTCAGTCGCAAACTGACCGATCAGATACTCATAGGCATCCCCCAACATATCACCAGCATGACCAGCCACATCTAGCATAGCCAACTCTTTCATGACCGCTGCTACCGTTTGGTTTTGCTTTTGCGGAGTCGCCCCTAGCTTTTTAGAGTAAAGGTCGATATCTTCAAAGAGGTTTTCATAAAGGTCGTCGCTTTGCTCGATATCACGAAAACCTTGAGCTAGATCTTCCAGCTGGAAAGTTCCCTCATTGACACGTGCTACCAGAGCCGTAAAGGTCAAGTGTGGCTTGATGATGTAGTTAAGCTCATCATTCATAACAGAGACCAGATCCTCATGGGTATCCGCATCCTCGTAGTAGTTACGATAGACCTCAAGGGCATCCTCAAGACTATCCGTCCCCTCTTCCATGGTCTCCGCCACGAAAAAGAGCATCTTGTCAGACAGGTACTTATAAAAGACCATGCCCAAAAGATAGGACTTGTAGTCATTGGCATCCATCTTGGAGCGGAGAACATCCGCTGAATTCCACAGGGCTTGGTAGAGCGACTGGGACGTTTGTGTTGTTTCCATAATGTTTCTTTCTAAGTTTTGCAATTTATTTTTAAACAAGCATTCATTTATAACAAATCACTTCATTTTCAATCGTTTGAATCAAATCTAAAGGAATAGAAGAGACTGGAAGTTGATAAACGATATTTTTTCGAGGGTTATAAAATCCAAGATTTTCGATAGACAGGAAGTCAGGGTCAAAGGAATGTAGGCCCATGATATAGTAGACAAGGACTTGTAGTGTATGGTCTTTATTAGGAGCTGTTTTAGTCACCTTAAAATCCCACAGTGTATCCTTGGTCAGAAAATCTCCATCACCCTTATCAATCGTATCTGTATAGCCTCCCAAAAAGTTAAAACCATCCTTTACCAAAGGACCATAGAGGTCGAAAAAGCAAAGACTTCGTTCTACCATGATACGAATATTCTCTATCGTTTCTGCATCTACTATAATTTCCTCAAAAGGCTTATAATACTGTTTCCCTGCACGATAAACAACATCAAAAGAAACCAAACGACACGCACTTTCTATCGATAAATCGTCCAATCCTGTCACCAAATCGAGCAGTGCTTCTGCTAGGTCTCCCATACCAACCATCTGAGCTCCCTTTAGAGAAATTCTGAAAGCATCATGGGCTTCTGTCCCTTTCATAAAGCGTGTCAAGTAGTCCACACAAATCCCCACTAAACTAGGAGATAAAGACTCTACAGGATGCAGAACTCTATGGTCTTCGAACTGCTCTACTGAAAATAATTTGATGGGCAGATAACCACCTCGAGGTTGCTGAATGTCTTTTATACGTTGTGTTACTGATACCATGGCAACTCCTTTTAGCTTTTAATCTTCGAATTTGAATCCTTCTTTTTCAAGTTCGTTTAATCTTTCCTTAATACTTCCTTTTAAGAAAATAATATCTTCTTCGTCAGCATAAGTGTTAAAATCTTTTACAAAAATATATTCTTTATTTTTAGAATTATACCCAGGTTTATTCTGATCTTTATTACTTATAAATCCAAATTCTATCCAAAAACGGAGGAACTCTTCTGTACTTAGTTTCATTATGGCTCCCCAGATAGTATTGCTCCATTCATAAAATTGAAGTACTTTATCTAGTTCATACAAGTGAATCAAAATTACTATATATTTCCACCTGTATGATGGAAATTCTTTATCATCAGGACTTAATCCTGTATTAACACCTTCCATATCTTGATATCTAAAAATTTTATGTTTGAAAATAAAATAGAATATCTCGCTTACATCTGTTTTACCTAAAACACTCTTTAAAAATAAATAAGTCTTTTTAACTAATTCAATATTCACATCTTGAGTCCCTATCCTATATTCAGGAATTTCAGTCTTAACCTTCTTCTGCAAAATAAGATTTACTAGCAAGTTATCTTCACTGTGAGTTGATACTTTTAAAGCATTTGAAAACAATAAATCTTGTTGTTGATTAGTTAGTTTTTCGTATTCTCCATTGATAAAATCTCGGAAATCATTCTGTGAAAGTAAAATTTCATTAGAAAGCTGTCGTTCATCATCAATAATCTGAATCAATTCTCCAGTGAGTCTATTTGATGGTACTTCATTTATAAGGTAAGCTTCCTTATTTAAAAAATAACAACTAGGATATGAATTATTTTTTTCAAATAAAATATTATGAAGTTCTTTTAATATTAACGTTTTATTCGGATCTAATTTAATAGATCCTTTATCTTTCTTTAGACTTTCATAAAATTTTGGATAATATAGAAAAAGATATATAACAACAAGTTGTTGCTCAATTTGAACATATTTCTCTTTATTACGTCCAATCAATTCTAGATTAACATAATCATTAAAACGTTCTCTGTCTCGTAAATTTCTTTCATCTGTTATGAACGCCCTCTTAAATCCATCAGAAAGCTTTATTTCTAATCTCTTTTCCAATTGTTCGAAATAATCACTCCATATTTTTGTAGGATGGAGAACAAATGGCAACTCAATTCGTCGATCTATAATTTTTGAAAGATAATTACTCTCACTTCTATGGATTATCTCTATATCTCCAATAAAAATAATCGGAAGTTTTCCATTGAGTAAACTAAACAGTTTATAACTTGCTTCCTGTTGAGCTGGAGTCATCCTGTCAAAGTCGTCAACAACCAAGATTTTCTTCCTACATGAAAGATAATTTTTAGTCAACAACCAGCTATAAATTCCATCTGATTTTATTTTCAAAAACTGATGGATTGCAACTATTAAAGCAATTACTCCTGCAAACAAAACAACCCAATTAGGTACATAAGCACTTAGACCCAAATCAACTACATTAGTCATTAGGATTGATAATGCAATGCATAGAATTACAATTAATCTTAAGCCCCAATAAACAAATGGATGTAACCTCGCAAAAACTGTCTCTAGAGTTGATCGACTGTCATTTAATCTCCAAAAATCAATGATTACTAGTTTAACTTGTTTTGTATCGTCGACTTCTTTAAGAAAGGTAGACTTACCTGATCCCCAAGTACCATTAAGAAAATATGTCTTATTTTCTCTTAATAAATTTGCAAAATTTTTCGATGCAGTTGCGGTATCAATTTGATCTAATTTTATAAAATTATTTTCCGTCATAACCTACCTAATAATTCTCATCTACAATTTAAGATTCAAATTTTTGTTGAATATTTTCAACTTTGTCTCTAATTAACTCATCAGTATTGCTACCAAGTTGTTCAATAAGATACTGGTAAAACTTTTTAATATCTGGATCATTTAAAATATGCCATACCTGTGTATTTACTAGTGCAATTTCTAAGAGATCTTCCAATTCTTCATATTTCCAACTAGTATATTTTGATAACTTCTCAACAATAGCATGAGTATTTTTGAAACTACCACTACTTTCTAATGAGTTGATTAAATCTAATTTCTCTTGCTCTTCTTTTGGTTTAGCTTGTTCGATAGCTTCTTTTTGATTATTGTACTTTTTCTCATACAGTTTTTCATTGTATACAGTTTTATCAATAATCAATTTCACTAGTTCGTCAAGCTCACTACCCTCTGAATAGTCTGCAGGAGCAAAGTAAGAAATACGATTATCTCTCATCATTTTATAGACTTTATTCTTTGCCTTCAGTTCATCTTTTTCATCTGGATTAAAAACACCGACAGAATATCCACCTTGAGAATTCACCAATTTCATACAAGGAATATCTGTATCGCTATCACCTAAATAAATCATATTTCGAAATGGAACTCTGATTTCGTCAGGTGCGAAAGAATCATTAACCGCTTCATCATTAACATCAAGAACACCCTTTGAGATACGAAAAAGAAACTGTGTCTTATTAGTATAATTCACTACTTGAGCAGGCCAGACAGCAACTCCATCATCATCAAAATAGAAAGAAGTTGCGTATAGTTCTTTAAACTCTTTTGCAATTGTAGTTCCTTCTATCATCTCTTTTAAACCTGAAGATATAATATAATGCTCGACAATGATCCCTTTATCATACCCGTAGTCTCTTATGCGTTTAAACCAATCCTCTACTCCAGGAAAAAGTGCAACCTGAGATCCATACTCAGCTAACTTCTCTTTTGTAAAGACGATTTGCCCACGTGCTTTTTTCTTCATTGTATACATATAAGCAAGGTTCTTATCCATATTATTTGCCGTGGCACGACCATTTGACTCCTTCCAAAAATCACCAATCATATCGCTACCTTCTGGTTGTACTGTTTGGATATATCCTTGAGCCTGCATATTATCTGGAGAAAGTGTCTTATCAAAATCATAGCAAAGTGCAATAACAGGTCTATCTGTTTTCTTTTCACGGTTAAAAGTTGTATCTGGCATAGTTAGCCCCCCTTCAGTTAAATAAAACGTTAGATAAACATTTCCTGCAAGAGTTTCTTTTTCAGAGTCTCAAGCTGAGAAATTTTTTCTCGATAAGAATTGATGAGATTATCGAGGTTAGAGAAGTAAGCGCCGATGGCTTGTTGTTCAGGGAGAGATGGGATAAGTACTTTTTTCGATAGTAATTCCACTTTAGTAATACCCTTTATTGATGTCCCTTGAAGTTGGTTAACCTCCTTTTGAAGTAATCTATATAGCAAATATGCTGTGAATTCTATATTTGATTTAAGATTTGAGAGTGATAAAAAATCTTGACTTGTTGCGTATTCATGACGCATCACTGCTAACTTCCCAACTCCAACTCTCGTAACAACCGCAATTGAATCCTTTGGAATTATTTTGGCTGATGAATTTTCCAATCCTTTCTCAGAAATACTTTTTTGAACTTTAATCTCAAATAGACAATTTATCCCTAAGTCAGATGACTGAATCCAAGGAATATCCCCATCCCAATATTCCTGAACATTTGTTTTTGGAGTGCCACCACTTTGAAAGTCATCAGCTAAATCATTAATTTCACGAAGCTCCCACTCACCTTCAAAACCATCCAAACGAATCTCAGGAACCGTCTGTCCAGCTTTGGGAAACATTTTGGCAAGCACGGCAACCTTGAAAGATTGGTAGTTGGCTAGATTGTCCTTGTAGCAGGACAGAAGGTCGTCGAGGGTGCGGAATAGGGAGCCGATGGCGGATTGTTCTTCTGGACTAGGAACTGGAACCTTGGTATTACGAAGCGTTTCTAGCCCCAAAAATTTTTGAGTATTCCCTGCCATTTCAATTTGAATATATTTATTGAATAAGTTCGTTTTTAAATATTGCAGTAAAAATTGATTTTGTATTTTTCCACCATTTTTTATCAATCCAACATTTTTTATAGAAAATCCATCTATTTCAACTAAAACTGGCTTTCCTATTGTACCAATTAGCCCAAGTAGAATATCCCCTACTTCTACTTTTGAACGTTTATTTATCTCATTATAATCTGACTCAGAAATTAATGATACATCATTTAGATTTAGTCCAGAATCTGTTAAATTCTTTGAAGTTACTAAAGGATACCCATTGTCAATGTATTTTGGAGATGAGTGAGTCCCATCTCGAACGTCTTTGACTTCTTTTAATCTTGTATATGACCAATGATTTAAAAAACTCTTAAATTTTATTGGAGTGATACTATTTTTACTCATGATTTTCTCCCAAGCTATCTTTAAATTCGATCTGTTTCGTCCTAAATCCATATAGCTTTAGTACAGTTCCTTCACCTCCGGACTTATTAGATATCAACTCCCTTTTCTTTAAGTAATCGAGTAGTTTTTTATTAAATTTAGAATTCGGTACCTTCGCATCCTGATTCCCTTTTCCACCATTACTTTCATTTTGGTTTAATTTTTCAAAGGCAGCTTCCCATTTAGTATAGTTATTATCATTGATTTGTTCCTTCAAAATTTGCATAATATCCGGTAATTCTAATAAATCTAAATACTCACCTAATAAATCTAGCTTATCTATTTTGATTCTATTTTCTGAAACAGAAATTAATTTTTCTAAAAGTTTTTTCTTATGGTCAGCTGAGACATCATTCGAATTCAGGATTGATTCATACAATGAATAACTAATTCCTTCTTCATCCAACTCTATAAATTGTTTTATATATTTTTTAACTATCTTTTGTATATTTTCTTGAAGCTGTTTGTCACCTTCATCAAAAGTATAGTTGTCTATTAAATATATAAAATAATCTTCGTTATAATGATTATCTAATAGAAGTGCTAATATTTTTAAATCTATTTTTTCTTCAAATTCATTCTGTTCATATAGAATTTCAAGTTGTTCTATATCAATCTGTTCTTTGTTAAAATTCAAATAATCATTAATATTATAAAGAATAAAGAAACCTATGAGTTCGGAATATTCTTCCTTTATAAAATCTATATTAATTTTGTTAAAATCAATTAGATGTTGAGACATTAGATCTTGGAGTTGATCATTATCTATGCTCTTATCGTCAAAAATTTCATAGTAAGGAATTCCTATATCTCTGAGTAGCTGTATTCTTATAGTTTTCTTTAATCCTAAGGATTTTATGATAAACTTTTGAAATTTTTTGCCAATTTCTTCCTCTAAGTTTTGATAAATATTATTATCCAACCTAAAATTAGTACTCTGATTAATAAAGTCTACTAAATTAGTATCTCCTTCATTGTTTTGGCTAAAATATTCTAAAACAATTTCAGTATTCACTTCTGCTTTTTTAGTCTGAACAAGATTTTTTACTAGTAATTCTCGATTTTCACTAGATAGATCATTGAATTTATCTTGAGTATAAGTTATATAAAACTCTGGGATACTGGAGATAATTTTTTCTTCTAATGTAACGTTTTTAATTTTTTCGTCATTATCTGAGTCGTCAGATTCATCACGTTCTAATGTTTCCTGAGGTAATTGATAATTAAATACAACATTATTATTCAATAATTGTTCAATATACTCAGGTTTATCACGCATCTCTCCCTCTGATAAAGTAATATACATTAAAATATACTTTAGGAATTCTTCATCAGAAGATTGACAATAATCTAGTAAAGGTTTTAATCCATTTTGACCAGTCATGATTTCATAATTTTTATGTTTTACATCTGATAACTCTGTGCCCATATCAGAATACCGTTCCATGAAAAATAGTACATTATATTTGCAAATATCGTATAAGCGATTCTTATAAATATAATTCAGCACATTTTCCTCATATCCTGAACTCTCAAAATCAAATTCCTTAATTTTAAAATCTATAGCCGATAAATTGTATTTAAACTTCTCAAAATCACAATAATAATTTTGAAAAATATTAAGAAAAACCTCTTGTGTCATCTCTAGATATTTAGAAATTTGTTCTTTTGTTTCTTTTGTACAATCGTACAAATCAACTAAATTCATTAAAGATAATATCAATCTTTTATCAACCAAATTACTATGTTTTTGGCGAATATACTCATTGAAGAGTTCCGAGTTATGATGTAGCCATTTTATCAAAAACACCCTTATATCACGCTCTGAGAAAAACGATTTATTTTCAACATCTAATCTAAATAATTCGTTATAAAAGTCCAGTAAAAATTCCAAAATATTATCTTGGTGAAAGATTAATTTCAACTTCTCATTATGTTCGTTTGCATATAACAGAAATCTAAATAAATCATAATTTAACACATTACTACTTTTATAATTTTTTAATTCTAAATAATTAAAGATTTCATCAAAATTTTTTAGAGAAATATTATATTTATTCTGTCTGCCAGAAATTACATTTCTTAAATATTCTTTTTCTTCTACCGTTATCGTATTCTCATAGAAATAATTCAAATAATCTTGATAGCTCTCATCAATATAAGTATTTCTAATTAGGAAAGAAATTATTGAGAATTGAGGATTCTTTCTTATTTCTTCTGTAAAGTCACTTTTAAAATCATCAATATCTTTAGCATATTGATAAACGTCTGATAATCTATAGCTGTCTAGTTCACCAAGTTCATCATTTATTTTCTTAATTTCTTCTCTTAGTTTTTCTATTATTTTTTTATTTTTAGTATTCTTTAAACGCTCTTGAAATTCCGGAGTATTCCTACTAGGAAATAAAGAATCAATATCCTCATTTCGTTTATATTGATTATACTCCGCATCATGATAACTATCAAAGGAATAAATTTCACTATCTCCTGCAATTAACTCTTTTATGTAATCATAACGTGTTGAAAAATCTTTTTCAAATTTTCCATTTACTTTAATTATTTTTCTTCCAGACGGTATTTTTAAGATAGTTCCATATAATTCAACTTCATCGTTTAAATGTTCTTCCTCAGCATTCTCTATCTTTCTCTCCAAAGCATTTTTCTTATTATTTAACTCCTCTCTAAGATTTTTTAATGCTATTTCTTTTGAGTTCAACAATTCATATAAATACCCTTGATTTCTTTGCAAAAGTGAAAAATCTTTAGGGAAAATATTCTTATAGACTACCATTGAAAAAATTTTCTCACGCTCTAATGGTAATTTACTCAATGTTTCTTTATAGGTCAGATACTCATTACAAATATTATTGATTAATCTCATATCGTCAAGATATAAAGAAATATTAAATAAAAACGTCTTGTCTAACCTAGTGTATTCCCTCATTTCTGTCAGCAATTTTTTTAAAATATCATGAGAATTAGAAGCGGTTACGACAGGAACTACAGGTATAATAAAATCAAAAAACTTCGTTCTCTCTTGTGATTCAAACAAATCATCCTTTACAAGATAGAAAAACACCAGCTTGGACTCGCCACATATCTTTCTTTTTCTATTGATAACTATATTTAATTCCTTCAATTTTTCAAAAATTCTAGAATCATTAAAACGTTCAATATCTTCAAATACTATAACATCCGCTTCAGACTGCTTAAACAAATAAAGTACATCATCTAAATAGCGATCAAAATAAGATACCCTTGAACTTTCATTTGAGAAGATTTCAATATCAGTTTCAACTTTTTCTGCCTTTAAGGATAATTTTTTGATAAAACCAAAATCTTTTTGTAGCTTCAGTAAAAAATAAATTCCATATACAATTAAAATAAATAAAGTTATTAATACAAGAAGAGAAATAATAGGTTTCGTAGTCCAAGATAACCAACAAAAGTTATGAACCAATTCACTCCATGAAGAAATATTAAAAAGATACAAAGATAATAGTATGGTTAAACTTAGATACAGTGTAATATTGAGAGGGTTGATCTGTGATTCAGCATCAAGAGTTTTAAAAATGGATTTCCTTATTTTGTTAGGATCTATTTGATGAAGCAATTGATTAATTATTTTCCCTTCAATGGTATTAATTTCTCGCTTATCAAGTCCATTTTTTTCACTACTTTTTATTTCATCATATTGCCCCAAAGAAATATGAATGAATTTTGTCTTTTTACGTTTTTCCTCAAAACTCTCAACAACACTACTTTTTCCAGCTCCATAATTACCAGTAATAGCTACATTTGTTACTTCCGAATTATTGTCAATCGCAAACTTAAGTGCTGCTAGTGTTATCGGCTTTATTTCAACATCTTTATTTGAAGTAAGTGCTCTAAACTTATATTCTTTTTCCATTAACTTTTCTATTTCCTTACGATTATTATATTCTTTTCATCTATGTATACCATTATATCAATTCTTACTGAGTATATAAAGCTTTTATACACAAAATAACCCCTTAGAAATCAATTCCTAAGGGGTTGGTTTTATCCTGCCACTTGTGTCGCTTCTTCTGTTTTCGCTTTCTTCTCCTTCTTATTGAAACCAGTCAATCGTCGCTTACTATCTCGGATTGTATTCAGGTCTTTAAGGAGTTTAGTCAGGTGTTCTTTTTCTGGATAGGCTTCTGCGCTGGCTGCGGTATAGCGCATAAAGAGGTCGTAGATGCTGGTTAGTTCGGTACGGACTTGTCTGGTCTTGCCGACTTCCTTGGCAGACTTATGCGCACGCGCCTGACTTTCCACCTTATCATAGTCTTCCTGCGCACTAATCACCGCCGTCAGCATAGGTGTCAGTCCTAGACTGGTAACGGCCGTATGGTAGGGTTCTTCACTGAGGGTTTTGAGCAAACTCTTGATTTCTGCCGTTTCCACATCATTGCTGTGCTTGGTGATATCCTTGTACTTGGCAAAGACTGGCTTCAAGGTCTCATGAGCTTCTTTGAGTTTGGTCTCCTTGATCTTAGCAAATCCTCGATGAAGAGTAAAGAGACCGACTAGGGCACTGTCACGATTGCGATCGACTTCGGTCAGGTTCGTCGCCTCTTTCTTTTCTACAATAGCGAGTTGGCCTTGGAAGTCTTCTAGCTTGCTCTTGAAGGAATCGAGATGCTTGCTATACATAGACTCGTCCTTATGTGCCTTGGCAAAAACTTCTAGTAGTTGACCCGTATCTACCATGAGACTTTCAAACTCACGGTTAGTAAAGTTGGTATAGCTTAGCGGACGGATAGTGAAAATTTTTGTCATGATGATAACCTTTCTATTAAACAAATCATTTAGTTTTTTCTTTATCAAACCAAGATTGGATTAGTTCTGGAAGATAGACCTGTTTTTGATCTGTTTTTACAATGCTTCCTTGTCTATCAGGTTGAATCAAAGGTCTATCCTTTCTAACATAGACTTGAAGCAATACACAGACCAAAAATAGGAGCCCCCATAGAGGAAGTGTCGATAGCATACTCTCCTCATTTTCTTTATCTTTCTTCATCAGATTTCTCCTTTAAGTTGATAAGACAATTCTAACAAATAGCAAAGAACTTATGACTCTCATCCGCTCAACTGTCTCCTTTATCATCCCAACAGCACTTTTTTAGTCTATTTCTTACTTTTACAGGATAAATCAGTAATTTCAGAAATAGAAAATCCCTATCTGACTGGAAATACACTCCGTCTGTCAGATAGAGACTCTTACTATTTTCAGATTTTAACTTTTCTAGCTTTAGAATACATCTAAACTTTAGGAAAAACGACTATTCGAAAGCTCGAAGACCCCAAAACTTTCTCAGATAGACCATTCGAAGCTTAGAATGCACCTAAATTTATGTATTTCTTATCATTCTAAGCTTAGAATACATATAAAATTTAGGAAGTCTATGTCTTCGAAACTTCGAAGGACTATCTCCCCACTCTGAGTGGCTCAATGACTTCTTCGACAAGTTGCTTACAAGCTTCCTTGATTTGTTTTTTATAGAGGAGGGGATTAAGGGCATCTGCCACTTCTATCTTATAGTCCTGATAGCGCTGGCTCTTGGTCAGTTGGCTTTCTCCTAGTTGTTTTTTAGCTCCCTTGCGGTAGTGTTCGACATAGTAACGGAGTTCATCCTCTCCAACATACCAACGTTTGCTAAATACTTGGATGTGTTGCTGGATGACCTCCTCAATCATCTGATCCAAGATATTTGCGATAGACTGACCACGATAGCTTTCCGGATGTTCTTGGACTTCTCTCCAAAGGTCAGTGATGATCTGGGCAAGATTTGGGTTGATCTTCTCCAGACTTTGGATATAGGTGTCCACTGCTTCTCTATCTTGAGCGCTTAAGTTCTTTTCTTGACTCTGACCTTGCTCGATCAGGCTTTGGATCAAGGTTAGGATATAGGCATAGTTAATCTCATCCACTTGGATAGACTCCAGCTCATAGTGAATATCAAGGGGCTCCCCATCCTCATCACCATCATCTCTTCGGCTTTTTAATTCTGCAAGGATATTTTGATAAAAACCTAGATAGTTTTCCAATTCTTCTGCGCTTAGTCCTGTCTGGGCGTAGATCTCTTCCTCATCATACTCTTTATACACTCGGATAGAGGCTAGATATTTATCAAAGACTTGATAAGCCTTGGCGAGCTTTCTCAACTCAGGTGTAGAAATCTGCTCGATTTGAAGCCCTTGCTCAGGATCATCTGTGATGAGATTTTGGAAATCACTGCAACTCCGTAAAAAGGTTCTCTTTTCCTCTTCCCAGCTAGGCGCTAGGACCTCGTTTTCTCCACCATTTGAGTAGAGCTTGAGGGCATTGTCCACCGCTTCCTTAAAAGCTAGAGGCTTCTGGAAGGTGATGATATGGCCATAGGTCTTACTAGAATCAAAAATACGGTTGGTTCGGCTAAAGGCCTGGATTAAGTCCTGCGGTTGCATGGGCTTTCTGTCGATAAAGAGAGTCGATAGACAAGGCGCATCAAATCCTGTTAAGAGACGATTGACCACGATAACCAAGTCCAACTGCTCATTGCGATAGAGGTATTTATCCTGTTTCCTAGCTAGACGGTTATTGACATCGGTGTTAAAGCCACGAAGATCCGCCATGGTAAAGTGAGTATCAAACTCTTGGTTGTAGTCCTCTAAGACCTGCTTCATGTGGTCTTGGTTGGCTCTTGAGTCCTCTTCGTTTTCAGTGACAGAGTAGGTGATGGTCGCCTTTGGAAAGTCTGGAAGGACCTGCTTGACCCTCTCAGATACTTTGACACGTGTCTGACCAGCCTTGACTCTTTTGAGTAGGTCATAGTAGGCTTGGGCTTGAGGGATGGACTTGACAGTCAGGATGGCATTGTAGGTCTTACCCACTCCTTTTTGGAAGCCTAGTTGTTGACGGGATTTATTGATAATAGCATCCAAGACTTCTAGCATGTGTTCCTCATTTTCGTAGACAGTATCTGGTATGTCATCTTCAGATCTATCCGTAATGAGGGTATTGCGATAGTCTACTTTAAAGCCTAAGACAGCTCCATCATGGATGGCTTCCTTGACCGTATACTCATGGAGACGGTCTCCATACTGTTGCTGGGTGGTTTGGGCAAGGTCACCGACCTGCTGGCGTTTATTTTCCTTAAAGATAGGCGTTCCTGTAAATCCATACCAGAGAGACTGTGGGAAAAAGGCCTTAATGTCCTTTTGTGTTTGTGGCGTCACGGCACGGTGGCATTCATCCACGACAAAGGCCACGCGGAGTCCCTTGATTTTGTCCGCATCTCTTTGGTAAAGACCTTGGTCAAATTTGCGCATCATGGTGGTGATTTTCTGGATAGTGGTCACCACGACCCGCTTATCATTACTTCCTAAGCGCTTGACCAAATCATGAGTATTATCCGTCTCATCGATATCAATGACATCATTGGTTGCATAGGAGAGGAAGGATGATGTGGTCTGTTGGTCCAAGTCCCTGCGGTCAACGACAAAAATCGTCTTTTGGATGGATGGAATCTGGAGGAGATTCCGAGCCACCTTATAAGAAGTCAGGGTCTTCCCTGAACCTGTTGTATGCCAAACATAGCCTGACTCCTGACGGCGCGAAGCTTCCTGCACCGCTTCGATAGCATGGATCTGGTAGGGACGCAAGAGGATGAGAGATTTCTTGCTATCATCAATGACAGAATACTGCATGACCATCTGGTGCGCACGAGGGATAGAAAGGACTTCGTGGGCAAAGCTAGTCAGGTTTGTCACAGGATGATTGTCCTTATCCACCCACTTAGTTAGAAATTGCTTGTTGAGTTTATTTTCCCTAGCTGCAGCGATATAGCGAGTATCTACTTTATTGGTCACAACAAACATCTGCAAGCTAGAGTAGATACCACGGAATTTCCCTTCACGGTCATATTTTTTAATCTGATGAAAGGCATCGATAAATGCTGCTTGGGAACTCTTGAGCTCGATTTGAATCATGGGTAAACCGTTGATGAGAAGAGTAACATCCAGTCTACGGTCTTGGTCCAGAGGATTTACTTTTTCTCTCTGGACTTGATTGACAACTTCATAGCTAGACTTTCCTGCTGCGATATTATCTCGCCAGATAACTGATAAACGAATGGTTCCTAGGCTGGCATCTTCTCTTTGAACTTCGACTTTAGCAATGCCATTTTCACCTACCAACCACTTAGCAGCATCATAGTAGCTGACAAAGTTCAGTTGGTTCTGAATCTGACGTTTTTCCTGCTCTGTCAATGGATGGTCTGCTAGTAGAGCAACATTGTTTTGGGCTAGTTTCTCAAAGAAGTTGTCCCATAGTTGTTCTTCTGTTTTGAGGTCTTCTCTATAAGTCCATTGGCTTTCACCAGTTACCAGTTGGTTGATTAGTTGTTTTTCTATCTCCAGTTCTGGTTTTACTTGCATCATTCTCTCCTTTAACGATGTTCTACTTTCTTTATTATAACATGTTTATCATTAAATTCCCCCTTCTTTCACAAAATATGGTATAGTAGAATCATACTATCTATGAGGAGTTTACATGTCACAGGATAAGCAAATGAAAGCTGTTTCTCCCCTTCTTCAGCAAGTCATCAATATCTCATCTATCGTCGGGGGAGTCGGCACCTTGATTTTCTGTATTTGGGCCTATCAGGCAGGAGTATTACAGTCCAAGGAAACCCTATCAGCCTTTATCCAGCAAGCTGGGGTTTGGGGGCCACCACTCTTTATCTTTTTACAGATCCTACAAACTGTTGTTCCGATCATTCCGGGAGCTTTGACCTCAGTGGCTGGGGTCTTTATTTACGGCCACATCATCGGGACTATCTATAACTATATCGGCATCGTGATTGGCTGTGCCATTATCTTTTATCTCGTGCGCCTCTACGGAGCTGCCTTTGTCCAGTCCGTCGTCAGCAAACGCACCTATGACAAGTATATCGGTTGGCTAGATAAGGGCAATCGTTTCGAGCGGTTCTTTATCTTTATGATGATCTGGCCTGTCAGTCCAGCTGACTTTCTCTGTATGCTGGCTGCCCTGACCAAGATGACCTTCAAACGCTATATGATTATCATCATTCTGACCAAGCCCTTTACTCTAGTGGTTTATACTTATGGTTTGACCTATATCATTGATTTCTTCTGGCAGATGTTTTGAGAATAGAAAATAGCCTGATACTAAATATACTTTAGTATGGAAATCATGCCTATTTTTCGATAGTGAATCGAGGACTTACCCAGCCTTTCCGTCGTGATAAAAACACCTGAAATCTAATGGTTTCAGGTGTTCGGGAACTTTGAGACATTAGGCTCAAAGTTTAGGTATGGAATTTCGAAGAAAGTCGCTACCGTCCGTAATCACTTAAGGAAAGGCTCAAAAACATTTTCATCAAACAAAACATCCGTTTGGTTTCCCAAGCGGATGGTTTCTTTGTTTTATTTTGCGACACTCTTAGCGAGGACAAAGTTTCCAAGTGTGGCAGAACCATTGCCTGCAACTGCTGGAGTGACAATGTAGTCACGCACGTCTGGTACTGGTAGGTAACCATTTAGAAGAGCTGTAAATTTCTCACGCACACGGTCCAGCATGTGTTGTTGGGCCATAACCCCACCACCAAAGACGATCACATCTGGACGGAAAGTCACAGTAGCATTGACCGCAGCCTGAGCGATATAGTAGGCTTGAACATCCCAGACAGAACTGTTGAGTTCGATGTTTTCACCACGAATACCTGTACGAGCTTCCAAACTTGGTCCAGCCGCAAAGCCTTCCAAACAGCCCTTGTGGAAAGGACAAACGCCGTTAAATTCTTTCTCCACATCCATTGGGTGTTTAGCCACATAGTAGTGACCCATTTCAGGGTGACCGACACCACCGATAAACTCACCACGTTGGATAACACCTGCACCAATCCCTGTACCGATCGTGTAGTAAACCAAGTTTTCGATACGACCACCAGCATTGTTACGAGCAACCACTTCACCATAGGCAGAGCTGTTTACATCTGTTGTGAAATACATAGGTACGTTGAGGTAGCGGCGAAGGGCACCAAGTAGGTCTACATTTGCCCAGTGAGGTTTTGGAGTCGTTGTGATAAAGCCATAGGTTTTTGAGTTTTTGTCGATATCGATCGGACCAAAGGAACCGACAGCAAGGCCTGCAAGATTATCGAATTTTGAAAAGAATTCGATGGTTTTATCGATCGTCTCGATAGGAGTTGTTGTTGGAAATTGTGTTTTTTCCACAACATTAAAGTTTTCATCACCGACAGCACAGACAAACTTTGTACCGCCCGCTTCCAAGCTTCCATATAATTTTGTCATGATAAACCTCTTGTTTTTATTTTCTTTATTATAGCATATTTTGAAAGTCTAGATTTCTCTATATTTTAGATTTTCCTCTGTAAATCTTACCATTCAAGCAAAAACGAACAAACATGCCATTTGTTCGTTTTGTTTTTAGATTTGATTTTTGAAGAGGATTAGGCTTTCACTTCGATGATTGCATCACCCTTAGCAACTGTTCCAGAAGCAACTGGATATACTGAAGCAAAGTCTGCAGTGTTTGTTACGATAACCATTGTTGTGTTATCAAGACCAGCAGCAGCAATCTTAGCTGAGTCAAATGTTCCAAGAACATCTCCAGCTTTAACCTTATCACCTTGATTAACTTTTTGGTTGAAGCCTTCACCGTTCATTGAAACAGTGTCGATACCAACGTGGATCAAGATTTCTGCACCGTTAGCTGTTCTCAATCCATAAGCATGGCCAGTTGGGAAGACGATTGTCACTTCAGCATCAGCTGGTGCATAAACAACATCTTGGCTAGGTTTCACGGCGATACCTTGTCCCATAGCTCCGCTTGAAAATACTGGGTCATTCACATTTGAAAGAGCAACAACGTCACCAACGATTGGTGTTTGGATAACACCTTCGCTAGGTGAAGCAAGAGTACCAGTTACTGCTTCTTCTGTTAAACGGTCAGTTTCAGCTTCAGAAATTGCTCCTGAAACTTCTTCTACTTCATCTTCATAACCAAACATGTAAGTAAGAGCGAAACCAAGTACAAATGATACAGCTACCATAAGAAGGTATTGTAGAAGTTGTCCGTTACCAATGTAAAGCATTGTACCAGGGATGATTGTGATACCATTACCAGTACCAGCAAGTCCAAGGATAGATGCCAATCCACCACCGATTGCACCAGCAATCAATGAAAGGAAGAATGGTTTACGGAAACGCAAGTTAACCCCGAAGATAGCAGGCTCAGTAATACCTAGAAAGGCAGAAAGAGCAGCTGGGAAAGCAAGTGTTTTCAGTTTAGGATTTTTAGTTTTCACACCAACGGCAACAGTTGCAGCACCTTGAGCAGTCATAGCTGCAGTGATGATAGCGTTGAATGGGTTAGCGTGGTCAGCAGCAAGCAATTGAACTTCAAGCAAGTTGAAGATGTGGTGAACACCTGATACGACGATCAATTGGTGAACTCCACCGATTAAGAAACCACCAAGACCGAACGGCAAGTTAAGGAGTGCTTTTGTTCCAAGAAGGATGTAGTTTTCAACAACGTGGAAGACTGGTCCGATAATAAACAAACCAAGAATTGACATGACCAAAAGTGTTACGAATGGTGTTACCAAGAGGTCAAGAACGTCTGGAACAACCTTACGAACAGCTTTTTCAAATTTAGCTCCGACAACCCCGATGATGAAGGCTGGAAGAACGGAACCTTGCAAACCTACAACTGGGATAAATCCGAAGAACTGCATTGCAGTTACTTCACCACCAGAAGCAACAGCCCAGGCATTTGGAAGTGAGCCAGATACGAGCATCATACCAAGGACGATACCAACGGCTGGGTTACCACCGAATACACGGAAGGTTGACCAAACAACCAATCCTGGCAAGATGATGAAGGCTGTATCTGTAAGGATTTCTGAGTAAATCTTCACATCATCTGGAAGTGTAATTCCAAGAGCAGTCAAGAGACCACGAACACCCATGAAGAGACCAGTCGCTACGATAACTGGGATGATTGGAACGAAGACGTCACCGAATGTACGGATAGCACGTTGGAACCAATTTCCTTGTTTTGCAGCTTCTGCTTTCATTTCAGATTTTGTAGAAGTTGGCAAACCAAGAGCTACGACTTCATCGTACATCTTGTTTACTGTACCAGTACCAAAGATGATTTGATATTGACCTGAGTTAAAGAAGGCACCTTGAACTTTTTCCAAGTTCTCGATAGCATCTTTGTTAATTTTCGCTTCATCTTTAACCATCACACGGAGGCGAGTCGCACAGTGAGCTACACTGTTGACGTTCTCACGTCCACCCAAGGCTTCGATGACTTTTTTTGCAATTTCTGTATTGGTCATTTGCAAAAATCTCCTTATAAAAAAATTTGTTCTTATTTGAAAGCGATTTTACTCGCCCTACGAGTATTATTTTATCATCTTTCAAAAATATGTCAAGCGTTTTGCAGAAATTTTTAAACCCTTTCTTTTTTCTCTGATTATTTTTGCTCGTTTTTGAGGAAAATTCTCTTTTTCCTCAAAAAAATATCTTTAAACTTGAGGAATCAAGGCTTTTATTTATATTTTCTTTCATTTTTTCGTGAAAATTTGCTAGATCTCCTTTACTTAATTTCTAGCAATCGTTTGACATATTTTTCTTTTTTTTAACATAAAAGACTTGCTTTTTTGGTCGAAAACGTTTACTATTAAGATAGTAGAACTTTAGGAGGAAAGATAAAATGGAATGGACAACAGAGCGTCGCTACAGACGCTATGAAGATTGGACAGATGATGAAATCAAGCAAATCAAGGAAAAGATGGCACAATCTCCTTGGCATACTCATTACCATGTCGAGCCTAAAATGGGGCTTCTCAATGACCCAAATGGCTTTTCCTATTTTGATGGTAAATGGATTCTCTTTTACCAGAACTTCCCCTTTGGTGCAGCACATGGTTTGAAGTCTTGGGTGCAGCTTGAAAGTGATAATCTGGTGCACTTTACAGAAACTGGAGTCAAAGTTTTACCAGATACTCCATTAGATAGCCACGGTGCCTACTCTGGTTCTGCCATGCAGTTTGGCGATAACTTGTTCCTATTTTATACTGGAAATGTCCGCGATGAAAATTGGATCCGTCACCCATACCAGATTGGCGCTTTGATGGATAAGGATGGCAAGATTACAAAGATTGATAAGATCTTGATTGACCAGCCATCAGACTCTACAGACCACTTCCGCGATCCGCAAATTTTTAACTTCAAGGGTCAATATTATGCTATCGTCGGTGGACAGGACTTGGAGAAAAAAGGCTTCGTCCGTCTCTACAAGGCTGTGGACAATGACTACACAAACTGGCAAGCAGTTGGCGACCTTGACTTTGCTAACGACCGCACTGCCTACATGATGGAATGTCCAAATCTAGTCTTTGTAGGGGAGCAACCTGTTCTTCTCTACTGCCCACAAGGATTGGATAAGAGTGTTCTAGACTATGATAATATTTATCCAAACATGTACAAAATCGGGGCTTCCTTTGATCCTGAAAATGCCGAAATGGTAGATGTGTCTCCATTGCAAAATCTAGACTATGGTTTTGAAGCCTATGCAACTCAAGCCTTCAACGCTCCAGATGGACGTGCACTAGCAGTAAGTTGGCTTGGGTTGCCAGATGTTTCTTACCCATCTGACCGTTTTGACCACCAAGGAACCTTCTCATTGGTCAAAGAACTCACTATCAAAGATGGCAAACTCTACCAATATCCGGTCGCAGCCGTCAAAGAACTTCGTGCTTCTGAAGAGGTCTTCTCAAATCGTACTCAAACCAACAACACCTATGAACTCGAGCTCAACTTGGAGGCCAATAGCCAAAGCGAGATTGTCTTACTTGCTGATAAAGAAGGCAAGGGGCTTTCAATCAACTTTGACCTTGTCAATGGACAGGTGACAGTGGATCGTAGTCAGGCTGGTGAACAGTACGCCCAAGAATTTGGTACGACTCGTTCTTGCCCTATCGATAACCAAGCTACTACTGCCACTATCTTCATCGACAAGTCAGTCTTTGAAATTTTCATCAATAAAGGAGAAAAAGTATTTTCTGGTCGTGTCTTCCCACATGCAGACCAAAATGGTATCCTGATCAAGTCTGGAAAACCAACTGGAACTTACTATGAATTAGATTATGGTCGCAAAACTAACTGATGTCGCAAAACTTGCAGGCGTCAGCCCCACTACCGTCTCACGGGTCATCAATAAAAAGGGTTATCTATCTGAGAAAACCATCCAAAAGGTTAATGAAGCCATGCGAGAATTGGGCTACAAGCCCAATAATCTGGCTCGAAGTCTCCAAGGAAAATCTGCCAAGTTGATTGGACTTATTTTTCCAAACATCAGTCATGTCTTTTATGCAGAGTTGATTGACAAGTTGGAACACCAACTCTTCAAAAATGGTTACAAAACCATCATCTGTAACAGCGAACATGACTCTGAAAAAGAACGGGAGTACATTGAAATGCTGGAGGCCAACCAGGTCGATGGTATCATTTCTGGAAGTCACAACTTGGGAATCGAAGACTACAATCGTGTGACGGCACCGATTATTTCCTTTGACCGAAATCTATCACCAGACATCCCTGTCGTCTCCTCTGATAACTACGGTGGCGGGGTCCTCGCAGCCCAAACTCTGGTCAAGACTGGAGCCCAGTCTATCATCATGATTACAGGAAATGATAACTCTAACTCACCGACTGGACTGCGTCATGCTGGCTTTGCCTCTATTCTCCCAAAAGCGCCTATTATCAATGTTTCGAGTGACTTTTCTCCCGTCAGAAAAGAAATGGAAATCAAAAATATCTTGACCCATCAGAAACCAGATGCGATTTTTGCTTCGGATGATTTGACAGCTATCCTGGTTATCAAAATAGCTCAGGAGCTAGGTATCTCTGTTCCTGATGAGCTCAAGGTCATCGGCTACGATGGGACTTACTTTATCGAGAACTACTATCCTCACCTGACAACGATTAAGCAACCTATGAAAGAGATTGCCCAACTCACTGTTGATCTTCTCTTGCAGAAGATTGAAGGCAAGGAAGTTGCGACAACTGGTTACTTCTTACCAGTCACCCTATTACCTGGAAAAAGTATTTAAGTACAAAAAACTCAGACGAATTCGTCTGAGTTTTTTATGATCTTAAGTTTTCGAGATAGCGCTGGGCTGTCTCTAAGTTAAAGGTTTTCTCCGATATTAAGCGCTCAACTAGGGGAACAACTTCAGACTCGCTAGCACCAGCTAGTAGAGCTAAGGATTTGGCCTGCAACTTCATGTGGCCTTGCTGGATGCCCGTACTTACCAAGGCTTTGAGGGCCGCAAAGTTTTGGGCAAGACCGATGGACACGATAATTTGAGCTAATTCCTTGGCTGAAGGATTTCCTAGTAGTTCATGACTGAGGGCTACACGTGGGTTGAGTCCAATAGAGCCACCCTTTGTAGCTACCGGCATGGGTAATGTCATCTCACCAACCAATTCTTCTCTTTCCATGTCCAGCTTCCATTGACTAAGACCTTGATAGCGTCCATCTCGACTGGCAAAGGCATGGGCCCCAGCTTCGATAGCACGCCAGTCATTACCCGTGGCGATTAAAATGGCATCAATACCGTTAAAAATCCCTTTATTATGAGTAGCCGCTCTGTAAGGATCAGCCTGCGCAAACTGGCTAGCCAAGGCTATTTTCTCCGCAATTTCTCGTCCTTGGTCCCTTTGGGGACTCAAGTAGCGAAAGGCGATACGACAACTTGCTGTCACCAGAGAATCAGTCGCGTAGTTGGACAAAATTCCCATAAGACTCTGTCCTTGACTGAGTTCTTCTAAGACTGGCTTCAAGGCTTCCAGCATGGTGTTGAGCATATTGGCTCCCATGGCTTCCTGAGTATCAACATGGAGATAAACAACGAGAAAGTCTGTTTCACCTTTGATCTGCTCTACATGTAAATCACGCGCCCCGCCTCCACGTTTGACGATAGAAGGATAGGCTTGATTGGCAAGTTCCAAGAGTTCGGCTTTCTTGCTGGAAATCTTCTCTTGCGCTTGTTCAGGATCAGCAACTTGATAAAGGGCTACCTGCCCAATCATCTGGCGCTCATGTACTTGAGCAGTAAAGCCACCAGACCGCTTGATGATTTTACTTGCATAGCTGGCCGCAGCAACCACTGAGGGTTCTTCTGTCACATAGGGAACTGTATAGTCCTGACCGTTCACCAAAAGTTCTGGAATGATCGAATAAGGCAGAGAAAAAGTTCCTACCACATTTTCACTCAGCTGATCTGCAACAGCTAAGCTGACTTGTTCATCCTGCTCCAGACTTGTTTGCTTGTCAGGACTAAGGAGCGCCTGATCTCGCAACAACTCAAGGCGCTCATGGTATGATTTTTTAGAAAATCCATTCCAACTTATCTTCATTATTTTTCAACCTTGCTATATCGGCGTTGGTGGTCGACAATTTCCACCAAGGCATAGTCTTGATGTTCATAGCCTGCAAATTGGGCTGAGCCAGACTCATCCAACTGCACCTCTTCGAAGAAGACTTTTTCATAGTCTGCAACAGACAGTGCTGTACGTTGTTTGAGTTTGCTCAAGCGATCTTTGTCGAGATAGGCCTCATAGCCTTCGACCAATTCACCACTAAAGAACTCTGAAACCGCTCCACTTCCGTAGCTGTAGAGGGCAATTTTATCTCCAGCCTTCAAAGTTTCTGTATTTTCCAAAAGGGAGAGAAGGCCGAGGAAGAGGGAACCTGTATAGATATTTCCAATCATCTGACTGTAGAGAATGGACTTATCAAAGTTTTCTTGCAGACTATCCTTTTTCTCTTGAGATAAGTTCTTGTCCATCATCTTGCGCAAGCCTTTTAGGGCCAACTTAGGATAAGGCAAGTGGAAGCAGATAGCCGCAAAGTCATCCATAGTCCAATCATAGCGTTTCTTGTATTCATCCCAAGTCGTTGTCAGGCAATCAAGATACTGTTGGGTCGAGTACATGCCGTTTACATAAGGAGTGCTTGAATAGTTCGGACGCCAGAAATCCATGATGTCGCGCGTTTGGGCAACGTTATCATTGTTAAAGGCCATAATGCGCGGATTTTGGGTGATCAACATCGCCACACTTCCAGCACCCTGAGTTGGTTCGCCCGGAGTTCCGACACCATACTTGGCAATATCACTGGCAATAACCAAAACCTTAGACTCTGGAGAATTTTCCACATGCAATTTAGCATAATGAAGGGCAGCTGTCGCTCCATAGCAGGCTTCTTTGATTTCAAAGCTACGGGCGAAAGGCTGAATGCCTAATAGGCCATGAACAAAGACTGCCGCTGCCTTACTCTGGTCAATCCCTGACTCAGTCGCCACGATGACCATATCGATTTCTTCTTTTTCTTTGTCTGTTAAAATAGAGTTGCTTGCACTAGCTGCCAAGGTAACAATGTCCTCAGTCAGTGGAGCAATACTAATTTCATTTAACAAGAGTCCCTTGCTAAATTTTTCGGGGTCAACTCCCCTCGCTTCTGCTAAGTCTTGTAATTTCAAGACATATTGACTGGTCGCAAAACCAATCTTATCAATACCGATTGTCATATTTACCTCTGTTTTTTCATTCATTGTAAAAAATCGTTTCATTCTATTTTATCACAAATAGGAACAAAAGAGAGAAAAAAGACTTGATTCAACAAATCAAGTCTTTGCTTTGATTGTATTAGGAAGAGATTCCTCGTTGTTTTCGGATGTAGTAATAAAGCTTTAGAATCACCGTTCCACTTGCCATTCCAATGGAAATAACGAGGGCTAACATAACCACCAAAGTCGCGCTGGCAATAGCATGGCTGTAATCGCCTGTCACAAAGAAGGCAGTCGTCCGATAGGATAAATAACCTGGCACCAAGGGGGCAAGAATAGCCAAGACAAAGACCACCGCTGGTGTCTTATAGACAATACTTAAAATCTGACTGATGCAAGAGCCAATTACTGCTGCGATAAAGGTCGCGACAATAACATTGGTTGGTTCTTTGAGGACGAGATAGAGGAGCCAAACGCCCATTCCCAAAACACCACCAGGTAGGAGCATGGAGCGTTGAACATTCAGTACGATTAGAAAGGTGATAATGGCGAGTAAACTCGCCACTGCTTGGAGCAAAATACTTGTTAGAGTCATCTTATGTCATCAAAACCAGGGCGACAGAGGTGCCAGCCCCTAAAGCGAGGGTAATGAGCAAAGATTCAAACATCTTGCTCATACCAGAGTTGATATGGTTGGTCATGATATCCCGTACCGCATTTGTCAGAGCAATCCCTGGAACAAAGGGCATGACCGCTCCTGCTATAATCAGGTCTGCCGTCGAAGGAAATCCTGTATAGCGGGCCCAGAACTGGGCGATCAATCCGAAAACAAAGGCACCCGCAAAGGCCGTTACAAAAGGAATGCGGACAAACTTCTCGACGTAGAGAGAGAAGGCAAATCCAAATAAAGTTGCAATAGCTGCACCAAAAGCGTCATAAACATTGCCCCCAAACATAATCGAGAAGAAAGGGGCACTGAGGGTCGCTGCTACAGTCACTTGGAACTTTGTATAAGGAAGTGCTTGATCGCCGATTTCTTTCAGCTTTTTAAAGGCTGTCGAGAGATCAATCTGGCCACCGACAAGCTCCCGTGATACTTGATTGACATCGCAAACTTTTTCAATGTTATAAGAGGATGAGGTCACCCGTTTCATCCGAGAAATATTGGTGTTTTCAATAGAAAAGAAAATAGCTGCGGGCATGGCAAGAACATTGCAATCCAATATTCCCTGCGAATGGGCAATACGGATCATCGTATCCTCGACCCGATGAATCTCTGAGCCACTTTTCAGGAGAATGGTTCCTGCTAGCATAATCACATCAATGACGGCATTCAACTCTCTCGATTCGTCCATTTTCTCCTCCTTTTTCTACTCCCTATATTTTATCACAAAATCTTGTTAAAAAAAATCTTTGTCATGAAATCATGACAAAGATTCGTTTAATCTCGAGAACTTTCGTGAGTTCCTTCACTATTGGATGAACTGCTAGAAGGAGTGTTACCTTGTTGATTTCCTTGTTGGTTCCCCTGGTTTGGACTTGTAGGAGAACCCTGGTTCCCACGTTGGGCAGGATTAGAGGATGAAGTTGACGGTGGTGTTTTTGGTTTGTAGATGGAAAGTTTGATACGCGTACTTGCAAGATCAACCTGTTCTCCTGCTCTTGGCGTTTGACTTACAACAGTTCCTTCTGCCGTTCCTTCAGGAGCAGTCGATACTTCTACAACCTCAATATTCGCTTCCTTCACACCGACAATCTGAGTCAAGTTATTCTTTGTAAACTCGAGACTTGAACCGATGTAGTTCGGCATGCTGACACTAGTCACCTTCTTAGCCACTGTTAAGGTAATCGTAGTGGCTTTTGAGAGATCATAAGTCGAACCCGAAGCAGGGGTCTGTCTGATGACGATTCCAGGTTCGCTTTCATTGGATTCTTCCTCTTCCATCTTGATTAGATTTTCAGGAACCTTCTTCTCCTTGAGTTCAGCTACAACTTCCGTATACTTACGTCCGACATAATTGCTCAATTGGAAGGATTGCTTACCAGAAGAAACAATCAAATTGACCTTGGTTCCTTCTTTTCGGCCACTACCAGCTTCTGGATCCGTTCGAATAACACGTCCTTCTGCTACTGTATCGCTAGCTTCTGACTTTTCTTCACCAGCTTCAAACTTGGATTTTTTAAGAGCTTCCTTAGCCTCGGCAACGGTTTGTCCAGCCACATCAGGAATGGGAATCGTTGCAGGTGTTCTTGACAAAATCCAGACCAAAGAGGCTGCAACCAATAGAAGACTGGCCAAAAGAATCATATAGCGAGCCTTAAACTTCCGTTTCTTGGCTGGTTTTGGCGCTGGAGCCGGTTCTGCCACTGGTTGAGTTGGTTTCTTTAGCTGAGGGCGTTCTTCTTGCGCCGGAGCTTTAGGAATCGATGTTAGTGTACTTTGTGGGACTTTAGGTAAAGTCTTAGTGTCTGCCTTACTCGCATCGTCAAAGACCAGTTTCGGTTCATTGCGACGATTATAAGACAAGCTAGTTGACAAGTCCACATACATTTCAGAAACAGACTGATAACGGTCTGATAGCTTCTTAGCAGTTGCCTTGATGACAACATTTTCTAAAGCCTGAGGGACAGATGGGTTTTCAGCTATGACGGACGGAAGTGGCTTCTGGAAATGCTGGAGGGCAATCGTAACCGCGCTATCCCCATCATAAGGGATATGTCCCGTCAGCATTTCATAGAAGATAATCCCCATTGCATAGATATCACTCTGGAAGGTCGCTTTAGAACCACGCGCTTGCTCAGGTGACAAATAATGAACAGAGCCTAACATTGAGTTTGTCTGGGTCAGACTGGTCTCTGCAAAGGCTACGGCAATCCCAAAGTCCGTGACCTTAGCTGTGCCGTCAGGTGTCAAGAGGATATTTTGAGGTTTCAAATCCCGGTGAACGATTCCTCGAGTATGGGCTAAGCGCATGGCCAAGAGGATTTGCCCCATAATCCGAACTGCTTCTTCATTTGAAAGAGGATAGTGTTCTTTGATATAACGCTTGAGGTCAAGGCCTGCTACGTATTCCATAGCCAGGTACTGTTGACCATCTTCCTCACCAATATCTGTTATCCGAACGATATGAGGATGGTCCAGATCCGCCATGGCTCTCGCTTCACGTTGGAAACGTGCCACAGCAATTGGGTCTGTCTGGTAGTTAGTCCTCAGGACCTTCACTGCCACTTCTTCCCCGTCTAGGATCAAATCCTTGGCCAAGTAAACATCTGCCATGCCTCCTCGACCAATCTGCTTGACAATCCGATACCGCCCGGCAAAAATCTTGCCGATTTGGATCATTCTGCTGCCTCCTCGTTCATGTAAACAAGGGCAACCGTAATGTTGTCTAAACCTCCTGCATTGTTAGCGAAGCGAATGAGGGTTGTCGCCTTGTCTGCTAGGGAAATATCACTGGTTACGATATCATAAATCTCGCTTGCCGAAATCATATTGGTCAAACCATCACTATTGAGCAAGAGATAATCTCCTGACTCCAGTGTAATCATCCCAAAATCTGGCTGGATTTCATCTTTTTGTCCGATAGACTGGGTGATGATATTCTTTTGAGGGTGAGTTTCTGCTTCTTCTGGAGTCAATTGACCAGCCTTGAGCAATTCATTGACCAAAGAATGGTCACTTGTCAACTGGTGGTATTCTTCTCCACGAATCAAACCGATACGAGAATCTCCAATGTGAGCATAGATGGCTTGGTTGTCAATAAACGCAACAGCTTCTAGCGTTGTTCCCATACCTCTGTAGGCTTCGTCCTGACCTAGTTGATGAATTTTTTGATTTTCAATCTCCAGGTAGTGGGCAAACCACTCACGAACTTCATTGACTGAGTCAATTTGAGTATCCACCCAAGCCACACCAAGGTCTGTTACCGCCATCTCACTAGCGATATTTCCTGCACGGTGTCCTCCCATCCCGTCAGCCAAGATGATCATAGTGCGTCCTGCTCGGTTGACAAAGTGATTGACATAGTCCTGATTATTTGTCCGTTTCTGACCAACATCTGTTAATAATGCTATTTCCATTGTGTCAGTTCCTTCCTATTCTGATATCTTGCGAAATTGGCTGATAAAGAATCCATCACTTCCATACAATTCAGGAGTAATCAGGATGCAGCCATCTTTCAGGATATCTTTACATTCGTGTTCTAGTTTAACCTGCTCGAACTCGGGATGACTTTCTAAAAATGCTTCAACAACTTGAAAGTTCTCCTCAGAGACAATAGTACAGGTACTATACGTTATTATACCACCTTTACGTAGTGTTTGACAAACACTACCTAATATTTCCAGCTGAATTTCCTGTAAGGACGTGAAATCTGCTGTTTCTTTATTGTATTTGATGTCTGGTTTGCGACGTAAAAGTCCAATCCCAGAACAGGGAGCATCTACCAAAATCTTATCAAAAGAATCCCGACCGAAAAACTCATGAACCTTTCTGGCATCCAATTTTTGCGTTTGCACTCGTTCTGCCACACCTAAACGCTCCGCATTTTCTTGGATCAAGTCCAACTTATGGTCATACAAGTCCAGAGCAGTTACCTGACCTGTAGCGAGATAAGAAGCTATATGAGCTGTTTTTCCACCCGGAGCGGCACAGGCATCCAGGACCTGCTCATCGCCTTGTAGATCAAGAGTCGGAGCAACCAGTTGACTGGACTCGTCTTGGATGGTTATAGCCCCTTCTGCGAACAAATCATGTCCTGCAAAGTGGCCTTGCTCCTTGACCAGACCAGTGGCCGCTAAAGGGGAATTGGTCGCCTCTAACAAAGCTTTGATTTCCTCTTTTCGGCTCAAGTTGGTCACCCGGATGCTAGCTTTGTTGCGCACCAAGAGACTTTTAAAGATGGCTTGTGCTCTCTCTTCACCGTATTCTTCCTTGAGTTTAGACACGAGCCAAACTGGGAGAGAATAGGCAATGGAATCACGCTTGTTTTTGCGTTTGATACTGTCAATGTCTGGCCAGCCTTCTCGCAAGATACGACGAAGGACGGCGTTGACTAATTTTTCACTGCCTTTTTTACGCGCTTTGGCTAGTTCCACTGCTTCATTAACAACAGCGTGATTAGGAATCTTATCCAGATACCGAAGTTGGTAAGCGCTCAGAAGGAGCAGGATATAGAGCCAGTTATCTAGCTTATCCCGGTCTTCGATAAAGTGGGACAGGTACCATTCCAGAGTCAGTTTTCGGGCTACCGTACCGTAGACAATCTCTGTCACCAACCCCTTATCTGTTGCTGAGAGGTGACTGCACTTGAGGTGTTTGTTTAAGGCAATATTGGAGTATGCTTGGTTGATAAAAACATCCTCTAATACTGCTAGAGCTAGACTTCTAGCCGTTTCTACTTTAGTCACCAAATCGTTCTCCTACAGTCAATGTCCGTCCAACTCCGTTGAGGAAGGAAGCAATGTCCATCTTAGGCTTCCCAGCTGGCTGCACTTGCTTGAGAGATAGAGCTCCTTCAGCCGTTGCGACAATCAATTCCTTTTTGCCAATAGAGAGGATCTCACCTGGATTTCCCTGACCTTCTACTGGTAGGGCTTCATAAATCTTAAAGCGGTCTCCTTTAAGAAAAGTATGGGCAACAGGCCATGGATTCATCCCTCTGATTTGGTTAAAGAGTTGGCGATTGGTTTTAGTCCAATCCAGTTTCTCTTCCTCTGGCTTGATATTTGGCGAGAAAGTGACTTGACTAGGATCTTGTAGTTCAGGTTGGATTTCTCCTGCTAGGTAGCCAGGTAGCGTATCCAAAAGCAAATCGCGACCAACGATTGCCAATTTTTCAAACAAGGTGCCGACATTGTCCTCGTCTGTGATAGGAATGCTACGACGGGAAATCATATCACCTGCATCCATTTCTTTAACCATTTCCATGATGGTCACACCAGCTTCCTCATCCCCTTGAATCAGGGCATAATGAATGGGAGCTCCACCACGGTGTTTGGGAAGAAGGGAAGCGTGAACATTGACCGCAAAGTCCATGCTATCAAGGAGTTTACTTGGGAGAAATTGCCCAAAAGCAGCAGTGATAATCCCATCAGCTCCTAGCTTCATAATGTCTTCCATCTCTGGACTTCCAGATAATTTTTCAGGTTGGTAGATAGGAAGACCTGCTTCTTTGGCGGCCTGCTTGACTGGGGTTTCTTGGATCACTTTTTTACGGCCAACAGCGCGGTCTGGCTGGGTCACAACAGCCAGAATCTCGTAACGGTTGTCTGATAACAACCCCTTCAAAACTGTCGCTGAAAAATCAGGTGTCCCCATAAAGATTAGTTTTGTCATTTCTTCTCCTTCTTATAAAAATTGCTGCGGTTCGTGGTCAATGCTGAGACGAAGCTCGCTATTTTCACGTTCTTGAGTCAAGGCCAAGACCTGATTGAGGGTTGGACCCAGCTCATCTTCTAAACGGTATTTAATCAAAATCTGGTAATGATAAAGGTTGTGGGTACGGGCGATTGGTTTTGGCGTTGGTCCAAGGATTTTACTAGTTTCCGATAAACCTGATCGCAAAATTCCCATGACTTCATAGGCACGTTTGACGACCTCTTCTTCTTTCTTGTGAGAGAGGGTAATCCCAATAGTGAAATAATAAGGCGGATAGCCGAGTTGGCGTCTGATACTCATTTCATAGGCATAAAAACCTTCATAGTCTTGGTCTTTGGCAAATCGAATGGCATAGTGCTCCGGATTGTAAGACTGGATCAAGACCTGCCCAGCTTTTTCCGCACGGCCTGCACGGCCTGCCACCTGAGTTAAGAGTTGGAAGGTTCTCTCGGAAGAACGGAAATCAGGCAGATTCAAGGCCGTATCCGCATTGAGCACTCCGACCAAGGTCACATTGGGAAAATCCAAGCCCTTAGCAATCATCTGAGTTCCCAGCAAGATATCTGCTTCACCTTGGCCAAACTGGTCAAGAAGAGCTTGGTGACTGCCTTTCTTGCGGGTCGTATCCACATCCATCCGCAGAATGCGAGCCTGAGGAAAGAGTTCTGCCAGTTCATCGTAAGCTTTCTGAGTCCCCGTCCCGTAGTAACGAATACTGCGGCTTTGACAGTTGGGACAGACATGAGGAATCCCCTTTGAAAATCCACAGTAATGGCAGTTCATGGTCTTGGTATCCATGTGGAGAGTCAGAGAAATATCACAGTTGGGACAGCTATCTACCGTTCCACACTCCCGACACATAACAAAACTAGAATAACCCCGACGGTTGAGCATGAGGACTGCCTGTTCTTTTTTATCCAAACGGTCTCGAATGGCCTCTAGCAAAGGAGGCGTAAAGTTTGATGTCTCATTCTGCCCGATATAGTCCCGAAAGTCAATCACTTGAACTTCAGGAATAGTGGCTAAAGGATTGGCCCGTTGGGTCAGACGTAAGTGTTGATAGACACCTTTTCCAGCACGCGCACGGCTCTCTAAGCTCGGTGTCGCTGAGCCAAGGACTAGGGCTGCTTGATTGTACTGGGCCCGTAGAATGGCGACCTCTCTAGCATGATAACGGGGATTGCTGTCTTGTTTGTAGCTAGCTTCATGCTCTTCGTCGATAATTATAACACCTAGATTTTTCAAAGGAGCAAAGATAGCTGATCGAGCGCCAACAACAACTTGGGCATCGCCACGCTCAACCTTGCGCCATTCGTCGTACTTTTCACCATTGGACAGGCCTGAGTGAAGAATGGCTACTTTCTCACCAAATCGAGCAATAAAACGCTCCGTCATTTGTGGCGTCAGAGAAATCTCAGGCACCAGCAAAATAGCCGTCTTACCCTTATCCAAGGCTCCTTGGATAATCTGCAAGTAAACCTCCGTTTTCCCACTTCCTGTAATCCCTTGAAGGAGGAATGGAGGCTGTTGACTACCAATAGCACTGACAACCGCATCGCGAGCTTGTCTTTGCTCTGGGTTCAGCTCCAAAGGTGTACTTGCTTCAATGCCTTCAAAATAAGCAGCTGAACGTTGCACTTCCTTTTGGACTAGAGTTAAAGCTCCTTGCTCCACAAAAAAGTTGACTTGCTCCCGTGAGTAGGATTCTAACAAGCTAGCCAGAGGAGCACTTTCAGGATGAGACAGCAGATAATCTCTCAGCTCTGCCTTTTTCTTAGCACGCGCAGAAATCTCAATCCGCTCTAGCTGAGTAGCATCAACCTCATACCAAGACTGGGTCTTGACCTTCTTTTGATCGACTGCCTGGTATTCTAAGCGGAGCAGACCTTTCCTAGTCAAGCGCATCATCTCAGCTTGCTTAGCAAGGTCTAAAGAAGAAAAGACTAGCGAATCTTCTGAACCAAACAAGCGCTCTTTGTCTGCCTGACTCAGACCTTCCAGAGGATAGAGAATCTTGTCATAGCTAGAATTCAGAAATCCTGGAAGCATAGCTTTTAGAATGGAGATTTTATAAGAAAAGACGGACTTGCGTAACTCCTCAGCCAACCAGAGTTGCTCCTGAGTCAAGACAGGAGAAAAATCTAGCACCTCTGCAATCTCCTTCAAGTCCTGACCTTCCATCTCTTCATCCGACTGGGACTCCAGGCCAAGCACAATCCCTTGTATCAAACGATTACCCTTTCCGAAGGGGACATGAACCCGCATACCGACTTCCAGCATCTCTACAAATTCCTCAGGGACCTTATAACTATAGGGCTGGTCCGTCTGCATAAGGGGAACATCCACAATAATCTTTGCGATTGCCATCTTCTCACCTCCTCCTTGTCAGTACATTCTTGCAATAGAAAAAATAAGATTGAGTCCCCCCAACCTTAAATTTTTTCACCATCTTCTTTTTCTTTAGCGATTTGCTCTTTGATTTTCTTTTCTTCTTCTTCTTTGCGGCGTTTTTCTTCTTCGATACGGAGACGAACCGCTTCACGTTTTCCTTCTGGATCTGGGTGAATGGTTACATTTCCAGACTCGATTTCTTCCAAAGCACGAAGAGTTGATTTTTCAGACTTAAACTCTTGAGTTGCTGGCGCTCCTGCTTCTAGTTCGTGGGCGCGTTTTGCTTCCAAGATTACGAGTGAATATTTTGATGGTACCTTGTCCAGCAAGGTATCAATAGAGGGTTTTAACATCATTTGCTTGTACCTGTTTCCTATAGTTTATCGAGTAGTTGGAGATTTTGGCAACATCTCCTGGTAGTGACCAATGACACGGTCCACACGGAAGTGTTCTGCTTCGATCACACGCTTGACACGTTCAGCAGCGAGGGGCACCTGATCGTTGACAATGGCATAATCATACTCACGCATGAGGGCAATTTCTTCCTTGGCTTTTTCGATTCGTTGGGCAATCACTTCAGCGCTATCTGTTCCACGACCTACCAAACGATCTTGCAATTCATCCAAATCTGGTGGCGTTAGAAAGATAAAGACAGCATCTGGAACCTTTTTCTTAACCTGAAGGGCTCCTTGGACTTCAATCTCAAGAAAGACATCGATTCCCTTGTCCAGAGTTTCATTGACATAGGTCAGAGGAGTTCCATAGTAGTTACCGACATATTCTGCATATTCCAACATCTGACCTTGACGGATCAGCTCTTCAAACTCTTCACGAGTACGGAAGAAATAGTCCACTCCATCCACTTCACCAGGACGTTGCGCACGCGTCGTCATCGATACAGAGTATTGAAATTGATTCTCAGAACTCTCAAAAATCTCTCTTCTAACCGTTCCTTTCCCAACTCCTGAAGGACCAGAAAAAACGATTAGCAAGCCTCGGTCTGCCATTATGTCTCCTTTAGTTAGTCTGTGAAATAAAGTAAAATTTCTCTCGGATACTGATGATAGTGTCAGTTATCCTTCTACAGTCTTTCTATCTAGTGTAACAAAAAAGCAGTAATTTTTCAACTGCTCTTTCTTATTTATTTAGCATAATCTACTGCACGAAGTTCGCGAATCACGGTTACCTTGATATTTCCTGGGTAATCGAGATTGTTTTCAATTTTCTCACGAACTTTGTGAGCCAAGATTGTGACTTTGTCGTCTTTGATTTGTCCTGGATTAACCATGATACGGATTTCACGCCCTGCTTGAAGGGCAAAGCTATTTTGCACTCCTTCAAAGCCATTTGCGATTTCTTCCAAATCATGGAGACGCTTGATGTAGCTTTCAAGAGACTCGCTACGAGCACCTGGACGCGCTGCACTCAAGGCATCTGCTGCAGCAACGATCACTGCAATGACGCTTTCGGCTTCGACATCGCCGTGGTGGCTAGCAATGGTATTCACCACAACTGGGTGTTCCTTGTACTTACGAGCCAACTCCGTACCAATCTCAACGTGGCTACCTTCAACCTCGCGGTCAATAGCTTTTCCGATGTCATGAAGGAATCCAGCACGACGGGCAAGAGCTGCATTTTCACCAAGTTCACTCGCGATGATACCAGATAACTTAGCAACTTCAATCGAATGACGCAAGACATTTTGTCCATATGAAGTACGGAACTGCAAGCGTCCCATGATCTTCATCAAGTCTGGATGAAGGTTTGGCGCACCAATCTCGTAAGCAGCAGCCTCACCATATTCACGGATTTTATTGTCAATCTCCTGACGGTTTTTCTCCACCAACTCCTCGATACGAGCTGGGTGGATACGGCCATCCTTGAGCAACATTTCCATGGTCATACGAGCAATTTCACGACGAATCGGATCAAATCCTGACAAGGTTACTACTTCTGGCGTGTCGTCAATGATGACATCTACCCCTGTCAAACTTTCAAAGGTACGAATATTGCGTCCTTCACGACCGATAATGCGCCCCTTCATGGTATCGTCTGGTAAGTGAACTGTAGAGTTTGTTGACTCCGCTACATACTCACCAGCGATACGCTGCATAGCCTGAACCAAGATATCTTTCGCGATCTTGTCTGAACGTTCCTTCACTTCTTGCTCTGCCTCACGAATGCGGCTAGCAATTTCCTTGGTTAAGTTTTCCTCTGTCTGAGCCAAGATAATATCTCGAGCCTCAGTTTGGGAAAGGGAACCGATACGTTCAAGTTCAGCTTCTTTTTGTCTTTCGACTTCCTCTAATTGCTCTTCACGTGCATCAAGGTTTTTTGCTCTATCAGAAATACTTTGTTCTTTTTGTTCAAGTGTTTTTTCTTTGTTCGTCAAATTGTCGTCTTTGCGGTCAAGGCTCGTAGCTCTCTCCGTCAAACGACTTTCGATTTGCTTGAGTTCCTGACGTTCTGACTTAAATTCAGCGTCCACTTCTTCACGGTATTTTCTGGCTTCCTCTTTGGCCTCCAATAGTGCTTCTTTTTTAAGAGACTTGCTTTCGCTCTTGGCTTCATTTAGCAATAAATCCGCTTCGCGCTCAGCTTGTCCTCGTAAATTAGTTGCTTCTTGTTCAGCATTTAGAAGCATCAACTCTGCAGCCTCTTGAGATGATTTCATCTTAGCTGAGATGCTGACATATCCAATGACTAAACCAATGATGACGGCAAAAACAACAATCGCAAGTGTCATGATTTCCATGTTTTTACCTCATTAAATTTGTTTATCGAATGACATACATTCCTTAATATTCTATCACAAAAAACCGATTTTCACAAACCCAAATTGAAGAGTTTTGTGTGAATTTTTGAAGAAATCCCTTAGATTTTCAAGTAAAATTAAGAATCTTTAAAAATTTAAATTTCCACGAAAAACGAAGCAAAAAAGCCTACCTTTCAGTAGACTTAGTAATGATCTTTGAAGGACAAGAAAGCCACGCTATCTCCATCTATTATATAAATCAAGCGATTTTCTGCATCAATGCGCCGCGACCAAGCTCCTTGATAGTCATACTTGAGTGGTTCTGGTTTCCCCATTCCTACAAAAGGATCGCGTTGAATATCCTTGATTAATTTATTGATCCTTTTTAATGTTTTCTTATCTTGGTTTTGCCAATAGCAATAATCCGCCCAGGCATCTTCTGTAAATTTGAGCAGCATTCCTCACTCCTCAATCACATGCACCTGAGTGCTTCCAGCACGAACTTGAGCCATTCCTCGCAAGACCTTGTCAGAAAGTTCCTTATTTTGAGCGATTCTCAGGGTTTCCTGAATACTATCCCACTCGCTCTTTGAAAGGACTACAATATCCTCATCTGGATTTTTATTGACCACCGTCAAAGGCTCAAATTCATCATTTACCTTCTTCATGTAGTCCTTTAAATGATTTCGGAATGTTGAATAAAGAACTGCTTCCATAACCATACCTCGTTTTACCTCTTTTCCACTATTATACACAAAAAGAAAGAAATTGTCAGGAACTTGTACAAGATTTTTCTTTTCTATCTATTTATTCGAAAATATTCTAAAAAAGCCTACCTTTCAGTAGACTTAGTTTGTTTCTATTCTAATCGGAACCCTGCCAAAATTCTGTTCTGCTATACTTGGGTGTCCTAGTTGGTAAATCTGGTCTGCCTTTTGAGTCATAGCATCCCAAGGTTCTTTGCCAATTCGACTGACTAGATGGACCTGGCCTTTCAGAGACTTGAGGTGTTGTCTGCCTTTTTCAGTAAAGCCAAGGACATGGATGCCTTCTGGCAAGTCGCTTTCTCTGGCCTGCACCAAGATATAGGTCAAGAGTCGTCGTACACGCGCCTTGGTATAACGCTTTGTCGCAACCGCCTCGACCAATTCGTCAACAGACTGGGCTGTTTTGATAGCTTCCTTGATACGCACAGCCATTTCTTGATTGACCTGATAGATGGTGGTTAGGTCTGGATTTGACAAGATTTGATAGCGGAGCAAGGTAAAATAGTCATCCCAACTCACCCTACACGCCAACTCAAAGAGGTCAAGAGAAGGCATAAAGCGTTCTAAGAAATCTTGGTCTGATTGATGCTGACGGAGGGCTGTTGCTGAGGCAAAGTCCACTTCCTTGTCCACAGAATGATAACCAGCCCCCTGACGCTGAATCGGATGGAGTTTGATTCTACGTCCCGCAACCCCCTTGGCATAGGCCAAAGCTAGAACATGATTGGGTGTATTGCCTGAAAAATCAAGACCTGCAAATTCCTTCCACATGGCTTGGGTTTTCTGAGGATAGGAAAGGGAATCAGGCAGATTTTCCACAAATTTCTCCATCTCAGTGCCTTGCTCCGTGTATAGGTCAGCAATTTTCTGATAATCCAGAACTTCCTCCGTCCCGAAAGCGAGGGTATCAATGCCCAAGCGAGCCAAGATATCCACAGCTCCTTGGCCAAAGAAATCTGCCGCCTGAACACTGACTAAAAAGGGCAATTCCACTACCAGATCTGCTCCATTTTCCAGCGCCATCTGAGCCCGTGTCCACTTGTCTACGATAGCAGGTTCTCCACGCTGCATGAAATTCCCAGACATGGCAACGATTTTCAGTCCCTCCGCCTGCTCAAGCAAGTATTTGTGCCCATTATGAAAAGGATTGAACTCTGCGATAATACCTGTGATGGTCATGATGTTCTCCTACTTCTGCGCGACAAAAAACCAACGGGTGCTGGTTTCTGTTGGCTCCTTGTCCTCAAAGTCCGCATAGAGTTTGAAAGACTTGAAACCAGCCTGCTCCAGCAAAATATCATAGGTCAAAACTTCATAGGTCCGCTCCTCATGCACTTCATCGTGACGACTAAAGGAACCGTCAGCCTCCTTGATAAAGAAAGTCAACTCATGCACGATGGAGTGAGGAGCTTCGTCCTCATAGGTATCCCAAAGCATGGCAAAATCTTCCGCATTTTCATGGTAGGAATAGCCTGGAAAAACCTCATCTGTCTGGTAGGTCGAATGCACATCAAAGATGAATACTCCGTCTTCATTGAGGGCATTATACACTTCTTTAAATACGTCCCCTACCTCCACCTCATCCTGCATGTAGCAGATAGAGTCCGAGTAACACGTAACAAAGTCGTACTTACCAGCCTTGGATAAATCCAGCATATTACCTTCGATAAAATCAATCTTTTGCTTGGCTGAAGTAGCTCTTTTCTCCGCAATCTTCAGCATATCAGCGCTCAAGTCAAGTCCTGTCACATCAAAACCAGCTTGAGAAAAGCGGACAGACTGGATACCTGTTCCACAAGCCAATTCCAAGAGTTTCTTTCTCTCCTTGGTCTTTGGCAAATGACGGAGGGAAAAATCCGTCCATTTATCGTATAAACTGTCATCCATGACCGCATCATAAACAGCCGCAAAGGTTTCATAAGTTGCCATAATCATGATACCAAGTCCGCCCGTAATCGGAATGAAAATTAGGAGCTTGACGATGGAGCCGAGCTCCAAGGAAGGCTATCTATTTTCCGACGATTACAGGACGGGTTCAAATCCTTTCTAAGATACAAAGAGCGTTAAAGACTAAGAGAAAATAGGAAACTTTCTGCTGTATCATCAGATACAAAGGAAGTTACTCTTTTTCTCGCAGCTTTTAGCTCGTGTTCAGTTTCAAGATCAACCAAACACGTCGCCCTCACCTTTCCATCAATTTCTTTTAAAATAAGCAAAGAAACCCAGTTGACTGCAACTGAGTTCATATCCTATGCTAAGGCTTCTGAAATGTCTATTGAGCTCGCCTCATGCCATAGTTTTTCTAAGTTATAATGGGCACGCATTTCTTCTGAGAAGATATGCACAACGACACCACCGAGGTCTAGCAAAACCCAGCCTCCAGCTGCATCGCCTTCGACATGGCTGCCTTTAACACCAGCTTCGGCTACTTTTTCACGGATATTGTCAGCGATAGCATCCAACTGGCGGCTATTCATTGAGCTCGTGATGACAAAGTAGTCCGTCACGCTGGTCAAATCTTGTACATCAAGTGCGAGGATATCCTCCGCACGTTTCTCATCAGCCGCTTTCACGACTAGTTCTAGTAATTCTTTTTCGTTCATTTAGTCCTCTTTCAAATAGTGCACAAAGGCGTTATAGGTTTCAAGGGTTTGGGGATAGATGGGTAATCCCTGATGAGCTAGATGCTCCACGGTACGAGCTGTTTCGTAGGCCACTGCCTTATTGAGCGATAGCTCAGCAATTTCACGCGCCACATCCACACCTGGAAAGGCGCGGTTATGCTCGATATAATCTGCAACGTAGACAACCTTGTCTAGGTCTGTCATCTGACCAGCACCGACTGTATGGATTTCAATAGCTCGCAGGATTTCTGAATCATGCAAATCCAAATCTTCCTGAATCTTGTAGATACCAACCATGCCATGCCAGACATTATTGCCCCAGTTTTTGAGGTCAGGGTCTAGCTGATAATGGTCAATCAAGTCTAGAAATTCCTGATCTGACAGCTTTTTAGCATAATCATGAAGAAGGCCTGCTAGACCAGCTTTCTCGGCATCGACTCCAAATCGTTTCGCAAGTTCTATGGCTGCACGCTCTACACCCAGACAATGGGTTAAGCGTTTTTCAGGCAGAAGCTCTGCCATTTTTTTCAACAAAGCCTCGCGGGAGCAGTTGATATAGTCTTGGTATGCCATCAGTAAAGCCCCTCCTTCTCGATGTAGTCTAGCACTGGCTGAGGTAGGAGAAAGTTAGGTTTCCGACCTTGGGCAATGAAGTCACGCACCATGCTGGACGAGATGTCCATGAGAGGCACATCCACCCAGATAACTGGATAGGAAGTCCCTGCCTTGTAGCGTGGACGCTGAACCCCTACAAACTGAACCATGTCGACCAGCTCATCAATTCGGTACCACTTAGGCAGATAGTCCACCATATCAGCCCCGATAATGAAGTAATAATCCGTATCTGGATGTTGCTCTGTCAAAATCTTCATGGTGTCGTAGGTGTAGGAAATGCCCTTACGCTCTAACTCAATGGTTTCAATGTCCAGACCTTCAATCCCCTCAATCGCCAACTCAAGCATCTTGAGCCGATGGTGCTCGGGAATGGTTTCCTTTTTATCTACATGAGGTGGTTGGTATTCGGGCATAAGCAGGACCTGATCTAGTCCCAACTGTTGTCGTACTTGGTCCGCCACAACAAGATGGGCATTGTGAACAGGGTTAAAATTTCCGCCTAAAATCCCGACTTGTTTGCGTTTTTTCTCCTTGATTTCTGGCTCCAACTCTACCTTGGTAAAGGGAGTCAATAATTCGATTGCCATAGGCTCGTCTTCCTTTAATTCTCTGTATAAACAGTTGTTTGGAGTAGGTTTTAGATTTCTTTGACTTTCTTGGAAATCTTGCGATTTTCTTTCTTGCTAGATTGTTTATACAAAATCAAGATGCGTCCGATTTTTTGGACCGTATCCACACCGATTTCTTCTTCCAAGATTTCAGCTACTTCGTGGATGTTTTCATCTGTGTTTTGCAAGAGCGTAACTTTAATCAATTCGCGAGCGTCAAGAGCTTGACGGACGCTGGTTTTGATTTGGTCGTTGAGACCATTTTTCCCGATTTGGATGATGGGTTTGAGGGTGTGTGCCTGGCTGTTGAGGAAGGCACGTTGTTTTGATGTTAATGACATAATTTCTTAAAAAGAGTTTCTTTTAATACTTTTCTGAAGTGGTGACGGACGTCAGCAAAGTCCTTCGGACTTTCATGACTAAAATTTGAGCCTAAGGTCTCAAATTTTCCGCAGTTGGTACAACTCCTTGTACCAACTGACACCACGGCGAAAAGTATTCGTTATGGGCTCGCAGAGCTCGCCCTAATCCAGACAACTCTTTCCTTTCTGTGTTTAAATGATTGCTTTGCGTGTGACGACGGCGACGCCTTCTGGTGCCCAGACGGCGACTTTGGCGGTGCCTGTTACGCGGATCCAGCCGAGTCCTGAGATGACTAGGTCTGTCTTGTCCTTGATGGTAAATACATGTTGGACTAGTTTTGGAAAATCTTCTTTTTCTTTGCTATTTGGTGGTGTGAGAAGAGTTCCCAGATGCTTGTCATAAAAGGCACTAGCGCCTTCTAGCTTGGTACGGTGGAGTTTGAGTTCATTGTCAAAGAAGGCTGTGAATCCTTGCTTTTCTCCTGATATGAAGTCAAAGCGTCCGAGACCACCTAGAAACAGGGTTTGTTCAGGGTTAAGCTGATAGGTTTTTGGCTTGATTTCCTTTTTAGGGCTGACATACTTGAGGTTTTTAGCCGTCAAGTAGTGGGCCATCTGGTGGCGGTGGATAATCCCCGGTGTATCGTAGATATAAGACCCGTCGTCAAGCGGGATCTCAATCTTGTCCAAGGTTGTCCCTGGAAAGCGTGAAGTCGTAATGACATTCTGATCACCCGTTATTTCTTGAATAATGGAATTGATGAGGGTTGACTTTCCAACGTTGGTTACCCCAACTACGTAGACATCGCGGCCCTTACGATAATGCTCAATCTTATCAATGACTTCTTTGATGGCATGCTTGTTTTGGGCTGAAGTCAGGACAACATCTACTGGACGAAGCCCTTCTTCGTGGGCACGTTCCATGAGCCACTGACTAATCTTGCTTGGCTTAACTGACTTGGGCAGGATATCTTTTTTATTTCCCACCAAGAGGACATCATTGCCCGATACAAAACGTGGTAAGCCTGGGATGACAGAGCCATTAAAGTCAAAGATATCAATGACATTGACCACCAAGGCATCACTGTCTCCCACCTCGTGCAAGAGTTTGAGAAAATCATCGTCTGTCAACTGGACATCCGTGATTTCATTGTAGTGACGGAGACGGAAACAACGTTGGCAATAGACTTCGCCAGTCTCCAAACCTTTTTCAAGTGCCGACTGGGGGGTAAAGCCAAGTCCAGCCTTGTCTGTCGTCTGAATGGCTGCTCCACAACCAATACAGAGAATTTCTTCCATAGTTAGATTCCTTTTTTATATGTAATCGGTCCGTACTTTTCAGTGATTTTTCGCATGACACGGCGCTCGCGAACTCGGTTAATCTGCGTTTTGATAGAGTCATGTTGGACCAAGGGCTTGACCAAGATCGAGCGAATACCTGCACGGTGAGCTGCTCGTATATCCGTCATAAGTTGGTCGCCGACCATGACCACTTCATTTTTCTCATAGTGGAATTCCTTCATGGCACGGTCAATCCCAAAAGTGAAAGGCTTCAAGGCCCAATAAACGTAATCAATCCCAAACTTCTCAACTGCGCGTTGTACCCGTTTTTTGGTATTATTTGAAACAACAATGATGCGAATACCTGCATCACGAAGGTCATGTAGCCATTGCTTCATCTCTGGCGTCCCATCAGGGTTGTTCCAAGCAATGAGGGTATTGTCCAAATCGACCAAAACAGCCTTGATCCCCTGCGCCTGCAGACTTGGGACTGTCAGATCATAAACTGCTTCCACAGCAAAATCTGGCATGTAATTTTCAATCGCCATTCTGGCTCCTTTTCTTTTTAATTTCTAGCAATATTCTTTAAATATTGGGCTAAGACTACCCATAAAATGAGACTAGCTAGCAAAATATAAATCCAAGCATTTGGTTCATTTGCAAACGGTAAGGGAACATTCATTCCGAAGAATCCTGTAATAACCGCAAGGATAGCTAGTAAGACTGAGATAATTGTCAAAGTTGTCAAATTATCATTTAGATTATTATTTAGGATGTTGTTGTAAGAGGCTGAGAGTTGTTGCAAAACTTGAGAAATCAAGTCTGTCATCGAAACCAACTGATGCGCTTCAATCATGGCATCGTCAAACTGTTCTCTCTCAACTTCGTTAAAACTGCGATAAAGGGCATGTCCTTGGATATGTTCCAAGAGGAGACGATTTTGTTTGGCAGCAGCAGTCAGGTAAACCATACCAGTTTCCAAGTCAGAGAGAGCAAAAAGATTTTTTTTAGTTGTTTTTTGACGAAGAAGTGCACTGATTTCATCCTTACCTTTATCCATCTCTTCAATCACTGGATAATAAGCATTGCTAATAATCTCTAAACTGGCAAAAAGAAATTTGTAGATTGAAACAACTTCATGGCTTTCAAGGTAGGATGCCATTCGTTTAATCACATAACTATTCTTGTGGTTGCTAATTGTGATCAGCCGTTGTTTTTCAACGATAAAGGTCATCGGAATCGCTTCATAATATTCTTTGTCTTTTTCTAAGTCAAGAACATTATAAATGAAGGTTACCGTTCCCGTTTCACGGTGATAGTCCATGTGGGCACGCTCATTTCTATCCAGAGCATACTCGATGGTTTCCTTGTCCAATCCATAGACATCCGAAAGGTCTTCCATGTTTTTAATCTTGTCTACATCAAGGTCTATCCACGTACAATCGTGACCTAATTTTTTCTCTACAAATAGCATACTCTCTCCTTTACCAAACTCCTTCTATTGTACCACAAATCTGCTAAAATAGCCGGCCTATTCAGTACGAGATAGATTGCTGACGACGGTGATATTACGATTTGGAACAAAGTGAAGGGCTTGATCGTCACCTCGCAGTTGAGTTGTACGGATCCCTACGCTAACGACCTTTCCAGAAACGGTAATCGGTCCATTTGTGAGAACCACTTCATCGCCCACATCAAGCTGGCGTTCAAAGAGGATGAAAAAGCCATTGATGACATCGGATAGAAAGCCTTGCGCCCCCATACCAATGGCCACCCCGGCAATCCCCGCACCAGCAAGGAGGCTAGAAACTGGCAAACCTAAAATAGACAGGATACAGTAGAGCAGAAAGAAATAAAGAATGTAGTTAAAGACATTCTCCAGCAAACGGGAGATAGTCTTTTGTCTTCCTGCATCTCGATTGGAAAATTTAAGCGAGGGCTTGACAATCTTTCGTACAGTTGCATGAAGCATCTTTTTAGCTATATAAAATAGTAAAAACAAAATCAAAAGAGAAATCACCTTGGTCAAGAGATTCTCTAATATGGTTGTTAAATCAAGTTTATCAAAATAGCGTTGAAAAAAATCTTGCATATAAAACTCCTTTTCCCTATTATACCATAAAATCGCCCTTCTCTTTTCTTTCATAATTATTCAATTATCGGCCCTATTTTCAAAATATCACTTGCCTATATAGCATATTTATACTATAATTATAAACAATACATTTGAAGGAGACTGCTATGAAACGAATCATTAGAGCCTGGACCAAGGCAAGCCTCATCAAACGAATCCTTATTGGAATGATCTTGGGAGCTACATTAGGAATGCTCTTTCCAAACCTTACAGGAATTGGCCTGCTTGGAGATCTCTTTGTAGGTGGACTGAAAGCCATCGCTCCTATTTTGGTTTTTGCCCTTGTTGCCAATGCCCTTTCCCAACACCAAAAGGGACAAAACACCAATATGAAGACGGTTATTTTCCTATACTTGCTCGGAACCTTTGCTGCTGCATTGGTAGCCGTTCTAGCTAGTTTCTTACTGCCTGTACAAATCACCCTGACCAACGCAAATACAGAAGTTGCTGCTCCTGACGGTATTGGTCAAGTCCTCAGCAATCTACTACTCAAACTGGTGGACAATCCCTTGAATGCCATTGTTGAAGCCAACTATATCGGGATTCTCTCTTGGGCAGTTATCTTTGGCTTGGCTATGAGAGAGGCAAGTAAACACAGTAAAGAATTACTGAAAACCATGGCGGATGTCACCTCTAAAATCGTAGAATGGATTATCAACCTAGCTCCCTTTGGGATTTTAGGCTTGGTTTTCAAGACCATCTCTGACAAGGGCATTGCTAGTTTGGCTAACTACGGTGTCCTCCTAGGACTTTTGATTGCTACTATGGCCTTTGTTGCTCTCATCATCAACCCGCTCATCGCCTTTCTCTTTATGAGGAAAAATCCCTATCCCCTTGTTTTGAAATGTCTACGTGTCAGTGGTATTACAGCCTTTTTCACTCGTAGCTCTGCCGCCAATATCCCTGTCAATATGAAACTCTGCCAAGACTTGGGACTGAATCCTGACACCTACTCTGTCTCCATCCCGCTTGGTTCGACCATCAATATGGCTGGCGCTGCAGTTACCATAAATGTCCTGACCCTGGCTGCTGTCAACACACTCGGAATCTCGGTAGACTTTGGGACAGCATTTGTGCTCAGTGTCGTGGCTGCCATTTCTGCCTGCGGGGCCTCTGGAATCGCTGGGGGATCCCTTCTCCTCATTCCTGTAGCTTGTAGCCTCTTTGGGATTTCCAACGACTTGGCTATGCAGGTTGTCGGAGTCGGTTTTGTGATCGGAGTCGTGCAAGATTCCTGCGAAACAGCCCTGAACTCTTCAACAGATGTCCTCTTTACAGCGGTTGCCGAGTATGCTACAAACCGAAAACTTCGCCCCTAGTCTCTGACTCCTCGTTAAACACTTGATTCTATTAGTTTAGGAAATTTTCATGTCTCTCACTCAACGCACGACCAAACTGGTCTTAGCGACCTGTCTCGCTTGTTTACTCGCTTATTTTTTAGATTTATCATCAGCAGTTTCAGCTGGAATCATCGCTCTCTTAAGCCTCTCCGACACACGCAGAAGCACGCTGAAATTAGCACGTAACCGCCTCTTTTCCATGCTCCTAGCGCTGGCTATCGGTGTTCTAGCCTTTCAGCTGACAGGTTTTCACATCTGGAGCCTGGGCCTCTATCTGGCTCTCTATGTACCTCTTACTTACAAAATGGGCTGGGAAATCGGCATCACCCCTAGCAGTGTCTTGGTCAGCCATCTCTTGGTACAGGAGTCTACCTCTCCAGAGCTCTTGCTTAATGAAGTGCTCCTCTTTCTCATCGGGACAAGCTTTGCTCTATTGGTCAACCTTTATATGCCCTCTCGTGAGAAAGCCATCCAAAGCTACCACCTTCAGGTCGAGGAAAAGTTAAAAGACATCCTGCTTCGCTTTAAATACTATCTGTCAAGAGGAGACGGACGCAATCAAGCCCAACTCGTTGACCAATTAGACAAGCTCCTCGATGAAGCTCTTAAACTGGTCTACCTGGATCACTCGGATCATCTCTTTCACCAGACGGACTACCACATCCATTACTTTGAGATGAGACAGCGACAAAGTCGCATCCTGCGAAATATGGCCCAGCAGATCAATACCTGTCATCTGGCCGCAAGTGAGAGTTTGATCTTGGCCCAGCTCTTTTCTAAGATTGCTGCCCAGCTAAGTCAGACCAATCCTGCTCATGACCTACTTGATGACATCGAACGCTATCTGCAAGTCTTCCGCAATCGGAGTCTCCCTAAAACACGTGAGGAGT